>JANOKO010001242.1:0-3036 GCA_031419335.1 Planctomycetota bacterium | reverse complement strand
TCGGTATGTGTCGCACCAGCGATTTCGGAGAAATCGCCGACAACGGCTTTGCCCTCACTCGTCCATGTGCATTACCGACAAACGAGACTCACACACATGGGATCGAGCTCCGGCTTGGCGACAGAATCCCGTTTATGTGATGTGCGCCCCTTGCGTCTCGGTGTAGACCGCGTAGAGCGAGGTACTGCCGGTCATGAAGAGGCGGTTGCGGCGTGACCCGCCGAAGCAGACGTTGCTACAAATCTCGGGGAGGCGGATCTGGCCGATGCGGACCCCTTCGGTCGGCTCAAAGACATGCACGCCGTCGTAGCCGTCGCCGACCCAGCCAGCACTGGCCCAGATGTTACCGTCGATGTCGCAGCGGATGCCATCGGCGAAACCGGCATCTTCGCTATTCTTCTCCGAACACATGTACTCGTTGACATTTTCTCGCTTGATGTGGCCGTTCTTGATGCCATCGTCAATACATCGCTGCCGTTCAGCGGGAGTCATCTTGACGTTCCTCATCAGCTTCATCGAAGCAAACTCCTTCCCACCCGCCAGCTTCTTCTCCTCCACCACATCCCATACCTTGATGTTCTTCGGAGCCTCCGGGTAGTGCGAGGCCCCCGTGTCGGCCACGTACAGCTTCTTGTAGTCCGGCGAGAAGCACAGACCGTTCGGCTTGAAGATCTCGTCCGTGACTTTCTCGATCTTCAGCGTCTTTCCGTCGATGCGATAGACCGCCTCTTTCTGGTAGGGCTGGACCGTCTCGCTCTTGGCCTTATTCCCTTCGTAGTTCATCAGGCTGCCATAGCCGGGGTCGGTGAACCAGATGTCCCCGTTGGGATGGACGACCGCATCGTTGGGGGCATTGAGCGACTTGCCGTCGAACTTGTCGGCCAGCACGGTCACGCTGCCGTCGTATTCGTATCGCACGACACGGCGGGTGCCATGCTCGCAGGAGATCTGGCGGCCTTGGAAATCGAACGTGTTCCCGTTGCTGTTCCCCGCCGGGTTGCGGAACGTGCTCACGTGGCCGTCCTCTTCCAGCCAGCGATGCTGCACGTTGTTGGGGATGTCCGACCAGAGCAGATACCGCCCGACGCCGTTCCACGCCGGGCCTTCCGCCCACAGCATGTTCGGGCTGTGATAGAGTCGCTGGATCGGGGTATTGCCGAGGGCATACTTCTTAAAGCGCGGATCGAGGGTCACGATGTCCGGATCGGGATAGCGAACCGGCTCAGCACTGGGACCGTAGTCCCGGGCATTGACAGCCGCTGCCGCCATTCCCACCGCCCCGGCAGCTGCGGCAAGGAAGGACCGACGGGGAAGAATCAGGGGGCTGCCGGAAGACGTGGGCGGGACGTGCAATTCGGACATGGGGAAACCTCAAGAGCGGGCGAACTCAAGCACGGGAAGAGAGAATCATCAGGACGCATCGGTGACACCTTATCACACGCTCCACAGTAGCGAAACCAAACGCAAGGTGGTTCGACGAACTGGGCGGATTCGTATCGGTGGGTGATGTGCCGCAGTGGCTTAGTGACTTCGTACTACCCGATCAAGCGAGCGGAATCTGCAACCCGTCATAAGCCAGCTCCACACCCGCAGGCAGTCGAGCGTTGGTCTTCTCGTAGTCCAACCGATGAGAACAATGTGTGAGAAAGGCTCGCTTGGGCTGTAAACGTGCAATGACTTCGCAGGCTTGTTGGACTGAAAAATGCGTGGGATGAGGTTCGTCCCATAAGGCATCCAGAATCAGCACCTGGAGCCCCTCCAGGAGTGGCCATGTCTCATCGGGGATGAAGCTCACATCGGTGCAAAAGGCGACATCGTTGATCCGATATCCCAGCACGGGAAGCTGTCCGTGGATGAGCCGCAATGGGATGATCCGCAGGCCCAGCAACTCAAAGGGATCCGTCCCAATGGTGTGGAACACCAGATCGGGTGATGAGTGCAGTTGGTTCCGCTCCTCGACGGGGACAAAGGCATACGAGAACGTCCGCCGCAAATGCTCCTCGACCACGGGCTCGCAATAGAGCGGGATCGGGCGTTTGAGCTTGAATCCAAAGATCCGCAGGTCATCCAGGCCGAGAATGTGGTCCGCATGAGCATGCGTATAAATCACCGCATGCACCATATCGATCTGCTCGCGGACCAATTGCAGCCTTAACTCGGGTGATGTGTCAATGAGCAACGGCCCCTCCGGAGCCGAAATGTAAACGCCGGTGCGGGTCCGGTGATTCTTGGGATTCGTCGAAAGACAAACCGGGCAACGACAGCCAATCATCGGCACACCCATGCTGGTGCCGGTGCCGAGAAGTGTCATCATGTTCGCAGTCGCTGCCGCCATGCCGAGTCCCATCCAAGGTCGGGTCGACCAGAATTGTAGGGTACTGTCGGCCTGTTGTCGTTCAGCGTCTCGCGCTCTGGGGACGAACATCTGGAATCCAAGGGGTTCCAGCATTCGGCATAGTCTCAGGGCGTGCCAACCGCCGGGTCGTTTGAGATCCCTTCGCCGAACCCGCTGTTGTCTCCAGCCGGTGGAGTGACTCCCGGTCGATCATCCTTTCGCTGTTGAGGATTCTCTTGGCGAGGAGCATTCTGACCCGCAGGGGCGTTGGGCTCCCGAACAGCAGGTCGATGCTCTCCGGTACGACCCTGGTGCTGGCGGGAGGGCTGATCTCGCGATGGAGGTTGGTCTCGGCGCGGCCCGTTGTCACTGCGTCCTGGCGGGACTTGGGCGGACGCGGGACCACGGTCGCCGCGCCGGTCGGGGCGTCGGGGTGATCGCTGCGGAGCCACAGAACGCTGGCTCTCTCCTTCGGAGAGAACTGGACCACCTTCATTAACCTCACTCTCGATCGCAGCTGAGGTCTCGGCATCGGGCGTGGATGCGCTGGACTGTGGGGGGGGAACCTCGACCTCCTGCGATCGCGGCGGGGCCAGTTCACCCGCCTCAAAGACGAACTCCAAGTAGGGAGACGAAAGCTCTTTGAACGGTCGCTCGCGCCGCATCGCCTCGACCAGCTTCATCGCCGGGCGGCTTGCGCA
>JANOKO010001241.1:0-3988 GCA_031419335.1 Planctomycetota bacterium | reverse complement strand
ATGCATTTGTAATGCAATCTTAGAAAAATGTGTAGTAGGCCTACACTTTGACATTTTGCACCCTACCTGCAACATGGCAACAGTATATTCCTTCCTAGGAAAGATTGCAGCCAGGTACTCGATTCCCCTACAGCGCCCCTATCCCCATTCCGAAGTCTGGCGAGCTGTCAGTGCTGGATGGAGGGTTTATGACTTTATTGAGGTCCCTTATTGTTACGATAATTGCGTCTAGTTAAAAGAAACCTTGATCGAGGTCCATAACAATAATCAGCAGCTCTACACCACCGGCGATGATGGAGTCCTTCGCATTTGGCAACTGACGCCGATGCAGCCCAGGGAACTCAGCACCGCTCCGGCGGCCCCGATCGAGTTCACGATGATCCCCGGACAGAATAACGCTCTGTGGAGTCTGGCCTATGGCACGCTGCGGCTGATCGATATGGCGACCGGCATGGCGACGCGAGAGCTACCCAAGTTCGTCGGCAAGCTGACGGGGCATGCGGTGTCGCCGAACGCAGCTTGGCTCACCGCCTGGGCCGATGATGGGAGTGTGAACGTACTCAACTTGGCCGATGGCACGCCGCGCGGTCGAGCAGCGGGGCATACCGGCCCCGTGACCGATGTCGCGATCCATGCCGACGCGACGCGGTATGCCTCCAGCGGCAAGGACGGGACAGTTCGGTTCTGGCAGCAACCGCTCCCCTCGTTTGAAGTGAAGGGCCACACCGGACCGCTGCGAGGAATACTGTCGTTCACTGGTGGGCAACGTCTGGCCACGATCTCGGACGATCTGTCGACGCGACTGTGGGCGAGCAACGGTCCGCAGCAGGCTGCGTTCGCCAACCACGAACAGCCGCTCCGAGTGATAGCGATGCGCGACGACGAGGCCCTCCTCGCTACCGGAGATGCACAAGGCGTCGTATGGGTCTGGAACGTCGGCAGCGGGGCAGTTGAGGGATACCTTGCAGCTCATGCCGGTGCGATCACCGCGCTGGCGTTCTCCTCTGACCGTAACTCCCTCATCACCGCTGGAGCCGATGGAGTGGTCCGCAGCTGGGCCTTCCCGCTCCCCAAGCAAAAGCCTGCAGCTGGGGAAGAGGCCCCCAAGCCCGCGTGGGAGTTCCCGGTCCCCGGCGCTCCTGCGATTCAATTGAAGAGAGTCTCGCAAGAGCAAGGTCTGCTCGTGCTGCCGAGCGCGGGTCAGGCGATTCTACGTCTCAAGTGGGACGGCACCGCTGGGGCACCGATCAACACGCCAGGCCGACCGCTCAAGAGCCTCGAACTGTTCACAGATACAACGCAACTGGCCTCCCTCGACGATCAGGGGGGATACCATGTGTGGAAGATCGACGGGACGCTGGTGAAGTCGACTCCGTTGGGTTCTGGGATCACCTCGGCCCAGCTCAGCAAGGACGGGTTGCTGGTCGCGCTGTGTGACAACAAGCCACGTGTGCGGATCGCTGCCCTTGCCACCGGCATCGTGCAAGAAGAGATCGCGACCCTCTTCCCCGTCACTGACTCCGCCTGGACCGGAGCCGATCAACGTTCGCTGGTTCTGATTGGTCCGGGGAACGATGCGGTGGTCGTCCAGCGCACACTGCTGCGGATCTGGGACAGCGTCCCCGGCGGCGTGAATGCCCTTGCCATGACGCCCGATCAGCAGTTCATTCTCGCAGCGGGTGGCGATGGGAAGGTGCGGCAGTGGAACCTCTCGGATGGCTCCCTCACCAAGACGCTGGAGGCCCCGGCGACGCCGCTGCTGAAAATGGCCCTCTCCACCAATGGGCAGTTCGTCGCCGCGATTGGTGAGGACAAGCAGTTGCACTTCTGGTCCTTCAGTGATGGCAAGCTGCTGCATTCCATCCCGCATCCCCAACCGCTGCGGTCGGTCACACTGACCGCTGATGGAGTGCGAGCAGCCACGGCGGGAGCTGACGGGATCATCCGTGTATGGGAGGTGGCGACCGGTCAACTGCTCGAATCGTTCGCGGACCATGTCGGGCCGATCGTGACGGTGCGTTATCTGGCGGATGGCGTGACGCTGGTCTCGACCGGCGAGGATAAATTGCTGAAGTCGGTGAAGACCTCGATCGTCCGCGCGTGGCCGATTCACAAGGGGCCGGTGCGAGACCTGGTGCTGTACCAGGGCGGAGCCCAGACGATCAGCTGCGGGGACGATGGCCTCGTGATCATGACCGAGGTGAGTAACGGCACGGTGAGCCGGACCTTCAAAGGCGGCGAATTCAAGCCGACCGTGGTCGCTGTTCGCCCCGATGCCCAGCGTATCGCCGCGGGAACCGAAACGGGCGAGGTACTCGTCTGGAACGTGAACGCTCCGGACGAACCGATGCAGCGGCTTAAAGTCGCTGACTTGGCCCCCACAGCGATCACAGCCCTGCGGTGGAGTCCCGATTCGCTTAAACTGGCGGTGTCAACAGCGGGGAAGACGGTGCATCTGTTCGGCCCCTCGCTGCCCAACATCCAACCCGCCATCGAGCTGGCGCCGCATCAACAGTTCCCGGTCGAGGGACTCGTCTCGGAGATGCAGTTCGCGGTCGACAATCGTTCGGTCTGGCTCGCCCTCAGCACTGGCAAGATCGAGGAGTGGACCTACGCTGGGATTGCTGCCACCCGGCAGTTCAACCACGGCGGACCGGTCTACGGAGTGGCGATCACCCGCGATGGCCGAACCGTCGTCTCGACCAGCACCGACCAAACCGTGCGGGTCTGGGATGTCACCACCGGCCAGCAGAAGTTCCAACTGAGCGGCCACACCGGAGCAGTCCACGCGGTGACGCTCAGCCCCGATGAGACCTTCGCCATCTCCTCCGGTTCCGATGGCACGCTGCGTCTGTGGGACATCGTCGGCGGTCGGCAGCTCAAGCAACTGACCCGCTATGATGCCACAATGTACTCGGTCGCCATACATCCGAATGGCCAGTTACTCGCCGCAGCCGGGGCTGATCGCAAGGTGCATCTCATCGATATCATCACCGGGAGTGAGCAACGAGTTCTGGAGGGGCACACCGATTACGTCCACTCGGTGACGTTCAATCCGGTCGGCGACCGCGTGCTGTCGTATGGCTACGCGGGTCATCTGAAGGTCTGGAACATGGCCGATGGCGACAAGCTCTCCGAACAGCGGATCGGTCGGGTCGGGAACGCCGCTCGCTATTCGCCAGACGGGAAGAAATTGGTTCTGGCCAATGGCGACGGCACTTCGCGGGTCATCCCCAGCGGCCAGTAGATGTGTTCAGTAGGATAGGCACTCATGCCCGTCTCGGCTCGACGTTCATGAGCCTAGACGACAGTTCTACGCTGGGTCTTTACACACTCCCAGCCATAAAAACCGCCACCTCTTCGCCCCGATGGGGCCGGACTCGATAGCCGAGGGCGGAGCAGAACGACGCCAGTCGTGCGGCGCAGCCCTGGGTCCGCGAGTACAACAGAGCTGCACCCAACCCTGAAAGGGCGCGACCCCGAGCCGCCCCAAATGATACCGCCCTTTCAGGGCTTCGATCGGAGGTGCGGCCTCTTGACCCAGGGCGGCGTTCCTCGACGTTGTCGGATCACTGGTCCTGGGCTGTCGAGTCCGGCACTTTCGGGGTGGGGATGTGTGCCCTGGAGAAGCGGTTTGGGGATGGGAATTCCATGTGTAAAAACCGGTTCTGAAACCGCGCTAGCACGGGGCAGGTTGGAGAACCCGGCCTATGCCATCGCTTTGCGAAGGTTCTCATCCACCTTGTCGAGAAAGCCGGAGGTCGATAGCCACTTCTGATCCGGCCCGACCAGGACCGCCAGGTCTTTGGTCATGAACCCAGCTTCGACGGTCTCGATGCAGACCCGCTCCATCGTGTGCGAGAATTTTTCGAGGGCGGCGTTCTGATCGAGCTTGGCCCGGTGGGCCAGTCCGCGGGTCCAGGCGAAGATTGAGGCGATCGAGTTCGTCGAGGTCTCTTTGCCCTTTTGGTGTTCGCGGTAGTGTCGG
>JANOKO010001240.1:0-11383 GCA_031419335.1 Planctomycetota bacterium | reverse complement strand
CGCGGGGTGGCCCCGGTTGGGTCGCTTTGGACCCTACCGGGGCGGCGCAGCCGGAAGCGGTTCTCCGCTGAGAGATACCTCCCCGTGAGCCTCTTTTGCCGTAGGCACCCAGGTAGCCCAAAGCGGCAACCTGGGCCACCCACGGTACGTCCCCTCACCCCAGGGTGGCCCAGACACAGCTTTGTGTGTCTGGGTTGCAAAACAACAAGAGGATACACCGGACCGGGTCACTCCGGCAAACCCTCTTTTTCCTACGTCACCCAGACGCCCAAAGCGGCGTCTGGGCCACCCCACCAGCACGCGCAACAACTCCACTTGTTCCTCGCGAGGCAACTGCGAGATCAACATCCCCGAGGACTGGGCCAGCCACCGCGAGTTCTCCTCCAGCGGTTCCTCGGGCGTCCGCGCCGCCACATAGACGCATCAATTCGTTCATGAATTGTGTTGACAATCTGGTCGTGGTGATTACCATACAAACTACTGCGATTGGGATTCAGAATCCGAGACCTGTGCGAGTCACGCATAGGATTTTCTGATTTTCTGATTTTCTGATTTTCTGATTGAGGATGGGGTGTTGGATTGAACATCGTCCGTTTCACATTCTGTCTGATCGTGTTGCAATTCGGGAGCAGTCGCGCTTGGTCTCAGGAAAACGACGTTTGGGCGCAAGTTCGCGCGGGTTACAGTACAAATCTGGAATCTGTAGCGACACTTGACATCACTGCCGACTTGACATGCGGGATTTTGAATCATGGGAAAAAGTTCGGTCCCGGCGAATCGACCGACGTGGGACGCGGCACGGTGTCTGGGTGTCGTTTGGCCCTTCACTGGATTAAAGATGGTCAAAAAGAGTTTATCGAAGTGATCCCACAGCATGCGGATGGACCACCCGATCCCGTATGCATGATGGTCGATGGAATCCATTCACGACGAATGCTCTTTGAAGGCCGCGTCAGCAAAGCCATCTTTCAGTCTGTGAACCGAGAGTCTGTCGAATGGGAGTTGCGAGGAGTCAACGGCGCGAATCCCCTTCTCGAAGGGTTCGGGCTCAATACTGTCGCAACGATCATTGATCGTGTGACACCACTCTCAACGGAATCCGTCGAGGTTGACGGATCAGCGTGTCTCAAAGTGGAGTTTGGCAATGTACAGTTGCCGACCACCACGGGACGCCCATTTGAGTACAACCTGACTGCTTGGTTTGAACTGACGACACATGGGCTGAAGCGAGTGGAGATGCAAGGTGTGAAGTACCCTGATATTCGACGTGAGATGGTCGTGTCACGACTGACCCAGTTTGGCGATGTCTGGCTGCCCGAATCATTCGAGCTGAATGCAGGCACGGATACGGGGCACTTCACACTCGCCAAGCTCACCACGATCAAGGTGAATTCGCCGATTGATCCAAGTGCATTTACTGTTCCCAAGAATTACACGAAAGTCGATCTCGTCAATGTCGACAAAAAGGCGGATATCGCCAAGTTTCAAAAGCAAAGAGCCGAATTAGACGGCACGGAAGCCAAGGGAAAAGCCGCTGCCAAGGAGATGGTCGAGGCCCACGCCAGAAATGCAAAGGCGTCCGCTGAGACCGTGCTGCCTAGTCCAGGGGGAGTCAAGGCGATTCCACAGTCGCAGAACAGTACTGCATTGTGGCTCGCCATTGGAGGGATCGTTGTGCTTGTCTGCTCAACGATCATGGTGTTCCGAAGAACTTGACGGGGAGAATGCGATGTCGTTCAACAAGTGTGTCGTGTGCGCCAGTCTGGCGATTGCCATGGCACTGGGATCCTGGGCAGGAAGTGCCTGGGGGACAAGCGGAATCTGTCTCCTGGAAGACGAATTGGTTCTGCCTCAGCACACGTGCGAAGAATGCCAGGCAGATTGGACGGGCACTCGATGGGAGCACTGCGGGTACAACCCCACGTGGTCGCCAGAAGAAGAATGTCTGTTGCCGACGAATACCGATGGAGCTTTCTGCTGGGAGATGAATCTGTCATGCGGCGGAATGCGACTGCAGTTCCTCGATTCGAACTGTCAGGATCGAGACCCTACTGACTCCTATTTCGGCATGTACTATTGTCAGCGACCTTATACGACCGCCGCCAATTTTGACATGGGCGATTATCCCATTTGCCCGCAGAACTAATGACAGGCGTCGAGGGGCAGGAAGGTCAGATGAGGTATCGAGCAGGTATTACCATTGTTGAGGTGCTTGTGGTCATTGCGATCATGGCAATGCTTGCGGCTATGCTGTTGCCAGCTGTTCAGTCCGTGAGAGAGCGTTCGCGATCCGTGACTTGCCGATCTCACTTGAAGCAACTCGGAATTGCCTGCCACGATTTCGAGGCGGCACGCCGCCGCTACCCGTCCTATTTAGATTGGGCGGGAAGCGGGTTTTCTGGTCATGTCCAATTGCTTCCCCATGTGGGCGAATCTCAGGTGTTCTCCGCATTGCAGTCCCCCGAGAACGGTTCTGCGGCGGCAGAGCCACCCAGTGTGATTCTGAATTCAGGCCTACTGACCAAACCGGTTCCACTCCTTGTCTGCCCCAGTGATGTCAGTCGGCGCTTGTACTCCAGCTATCGTGCCTGTTTCGGCACAACCCCAGGAATACACGCCGATTGGCGTCCCGGTCAGGGCTCCTTGTTGAATCCCCAGACCAAGGCTCTTTGGGGCGTGCTTGTCGGTGCCAGACGGCCCAGCGATGTGACCGACGGACTGTCCCACACCGCACTGTACAGTGAACGTGTGGCGGGTGACGGCAACTTGGCACACTACACTCCATTTCACGACATCGCGGTAGTCGGCAGCGGCGAACTCGTGGGCGTCAACGATACGGTCGTGGCCTGCAACTCTGTCTCCGCTCATCCATCATCCCATTTCTCAAGTGCAGGGTTTTCATGGATGATCGGCACCTACGAACACTCGGCCTATAACCACATCCTTCCACCCAATGCGAACGTACCCGACTGCGTGTGGGGTTTCACATCGTCTCGATTGGGAAGCGGTGCCATCTCTGCCAGAAGCAGCCATCCAGGTGTTGTCATGGTTGCGTTTGCTGATGGGAGCGTGAGGCCCATCGGAAATACGGTGGACCTTACCGTATGGCGAGCGCTCGCAACCATACATGGACAAGAGGTGATTGGTGACTTCTGAACCCATTTCTCAATCACCTTGGCATGATCGTTTCATGAAGAAGATATCCATTGCGATTGTGATGTCCTCACTGGCGATTGCCATGTTGAGCGCATCAGTCATCATCGCAATGCGAAACTCGGAAAACTCGGAGGCACCTCCGATGTTGATACTGGCTCCGCAGGTCATTACCGTCGAATCGAAGGATGGGCGAAGCCCGAAACAGCCAGCTGAAATCCGAGTTTCAAATCATGGATCGAAGCCCGTGAAGATATTAGCCGTTGACCCCACATGCAGCTGTGCCACGGCAGTCGACTTCGTGCCTCGCACGATCGCACACGGAGAGTCGATCACAATTAAGCTGATGATCAGCACGCCGAGGTTTGGGATCAAGGAGTCGATTGTTCGAATCAGAACTGACTGTGACGATATCCCGACGAAACAGGTGAGTATCAGAGCCCATGGTCCTGTGCAAGACAAACCCTTTGTCATTGCTGGCAGTCGAAGTTTTTCCGTGACTGGTGCGGAAGCGGGTCAGACAGTGGCCAGGGACTTCGAGATCAGAACCGTCGAGCTGGTTGATCAAAAGATTGCATGGATTGTAAGAGCGTATTCGAGTCATCCAAGCACGGTCATCAACGTGTTGTCGAGGGAACTCGATAAGAAGTTGGATGAAAATCGGGTGCAGTATGTTTATCGGCTCAATCTAAAGACACAACTACCGGATCGAACAGAGAGTGAACGAAACGAGCGGATTTCCATCGAGACAAGCTCGGAGGGGATGTCTCCCACGGGTGAATGGATGGTGAGAGTGTCAGCTGCACCAATGGTGTTGGCATATCCACGGGTGGTTCGTGTGCGTTTTGATTCGGAATCCACAGGGATCAAGCCTGTCGTCGTCATTTTAAAGTCTGCCACTCAATTCAAAATATCCGACATCAAGAGTGACGCTCCCTGGTTCCGAGCAGAGTTAAAGGACCAGGATGCTACGGACATGCAGTCGGTCACTTTGCACTTTGATGACGTGCTTATGAGAGGTCATCCAGAATCACTTCATGGGCAAGTGGTCGTGAAAATCAGCCAACCGTCCGAGTATGAAGTCAAGATTCCGATCGTTGTTGGGCCGATGAGGCGGACTGCCCCATGAGATTCTGGTTCACCCGACGATCTGGGGAGATTTCAAATTGCCTGCAAATGCGAATTCTGTGGATTGCCTGCACGTCCCGAAGTCCTGTCTGCCAGGTATGCGGTTGGCGGGGTGGCCCAGGTTGGCCGCTTTGGGCCTACCTGGGTGCTTTGGCACAGGAGGTTTGCGGGACGTGACTCTCGGTGTCAGTTCCTCTTCCGGCTGCGCCTCCCCGGTAGACCCAAACCGGTCACCCGGGGCCACCCCGCGTGAAAGCCCCATCGCCCTGCACGCTGCCCGCCTGATTATCCAGCACCCGGTGCGGTACGAACCGCTCCCGATCCTCGCACCGATTCCCCGCACTTGGAACGAGTTCGGATTCAGGGTCGTGAAGCTCGACGACGGATGGGGCCACCAGGAGTAGTGCTGTGTCAACACTTAATTCTGGGGTCGGGAGGGCGAGGCTCCTGCCGAGCCGCGACTGCGAGTCGACGTGTCCCCCGGCTCGCGGCTCAGCCGGAGCTTCGCCCTCCCGGACAGGATCCCATCACCCCAATTCCAAGACTTGACGAGGCACTGGTGGCCATTGAACTCAATATCGATCAGTTTCAGCCCGAGTATCTCGGCAAGCTGGAGTTCTACCTCGAAACTCTGGACCGGAAGATCAAGAAGCCACACGAGCGACCGTCCATTGGCGTGTTGCTGTGCGCGACGCAGGACCAGGAGGTGGTGGAGTACGCCTTGAATCGGTCCATGTCTCCCGCACTCGTGGCCGAGTACCAGACCCGCATGCCGGACAAAAAGCTGCTGCAAGCCAAGTTGCATGAGTTCTATCAATTGGCGGAGTCGCAGTTGGAATTGCAGGCACCGAGCGAACGAGTCTCCGGGCCTCCCGCGCGGAAGAAAGTGGCCACGAAGAAACGGATCGTGTCCGTGAAACGCCACGTCAAGAAGAAGCTTCCCGCCAAGAAGACACCATTCCAGAAAGGCCGCCCCCGATGAAGACCACGCCGTACGATTGTCTCCTGAGGGGGATCCGAGTGGTGGGTTGGTTGCTACTGGCAATCGCGACCAGTACGAGTCATGCAGGAGAACCGGGTCGACCGCGCTCCGATCCGCCGGAGATCGTCTCCTTGTGGGACGACCTCACCACTGGGATCAAGACCCCCGAGGACTGGATCAAGCACCGTGAGGTACTCCACCAGCGATTCCTCGATCTCATTCGCGACCAGCACAAGCCCGCCAAGCCGCCGCTCGATCTCCAAGTCCACGAGACCGTTGAGGTCGAGGGCCTCTACACCCGCCAGCTCATCAGCTATGCGGTCGAGGCCGATGAGCGGGCTCACGCGTATTTGGCGATTCCGAAGCAACAGCCCGGCGACACGGCCAAGCTCCCCGCCATCGTCGCCATGCACGGAACCTTTCCGAAGGGCATCGAGCAAGCTGCGGGCCTCGTCGACGATGCCACGAAGGCTCACCTGCATCATCTCGTTCAGCGCGGCTACGTTGTCATCGCTCCCGAACACTTCGTCTCGGGCCGCCGCATCCCGCCCGAAGGAGCCTACGACACCACGCGGTTCCATCAGAAGCACCCCGAATGGACTGCGGTGGGTAAGTTCACTTATGAGCACTCGATTGCGATTGATGTTCTGGAGACACTCGAAGTGGTCGACCAGGACCGCATCGGAGCGATGGGCCACTCGCTCGGCGGCCAAGGGACGATCTTCCTTTCCGCCTATGACACACGGGTCAAAGCCGCCGTCGACAACTGCAGTGCCGCCTTCTTCCGCCATAACACTGCCGTCGAGCATTGGTCCCGTGACCACTGGTACGTCTACTTCAAACACATTCGCCCGAAGCTGCTCGCCGGACAACTGCCGCCGATCGATTTCCATGAGATCATGGCCCTCTCCGCCCCGCGCGCGTTCCTGGATGTTTCGGCCCTCAACGATGGGCCTCGGCTGACGCAGAAGCAGCGAGTCCTCATGCTGCTGAAGGTGGCCGATGTGTATGAGGTTCTCGGCGTGCCGCAGAACTTTGAGTTCTTCGTCCACCAGCGCGGACACTCGATGCCCGTCGAGACGCGAGATCTCATGGGAGCGTTCTTCGATGCTCATCTGAAGCCGAAAGAGGCGACCGAGGCACGCCGGATCATGGAGTAGAACAGCCCCGTGAAGGCCACCGTTGGGCTATGTTGACACGCAGATCTTCATCCGCGTGTCTCACGCCGAACCCGTGATTTCCTTGAGATCGGCCCGGATGGTCTCGTACGTCTCCCGGAACGCCAATGCCCGCGGATCGGGTTCGACACCCCAGTGGCGACAGGCTTGTTCGTAAATCTCCGGCCACCAGTTGCGATGCTCGGTCAGCCCCCGATCGAGGTACTCGCGCCAGTGCGACATGACTTTGGACCAGCACTGATCGCCGTAGGCCATCGCCCCACTCAGCTCTCCGAAGTCCTTGACGTACCACTCGCGACCGATTTGCGCATGCAGGACTTCATCCGCCCAGTCGAAGTCCTGAAACAGAGCGGCGAGCGGATTGCCGGATGATTTGGCCACCTCCCACTCGTAGCGCTTGCCGGACTTCGGCATCAGTCCCTGTTCGATGAAGAACAGAACCGCGTGACGCTCCCGGGCCGTCAGTTGAGTGTTGAGGTTGTACGACCAGATGAAGCTGATGGGGATCTGTGTCCAGTCGATCCCGGCCTGGCGAAAACCGACCTCGCCGAGCATGGAGTGGCGGGCCTCGTCCCACAGTTGGCGGGTCATGTCTCGGGTGAAGCCCCACGGCTTGTGCGGCATCTCGACCAGGATGCTGGCCAGCATCTCCGGGACATCGATCTCGCGGAGCCGCTTGTAGAACATCATCAGTGTCTTGTCGCGCGGGCTGAAGTCGGGGTCGTACAGGAATGCCTCGGGGTTGACACCGGCGTTGAAGGAGTCCTGAAACCGGCGGTCTCGTTTCGGGACGCAGTCGTACTCGAACGGTGTCACTGAGTAGACCGGTGCCGGTGCCGGTGTCGTGATCTCCGCACGACCACTGAGACCGCCCGCGGCGTGGAGTGATCCCCACAAGCCCGTGAAGTAGGCTGCCGTCATGTCCGTCGAATGCTCCGGCTCGACAGGGATACGCTCCCAACCCGCCATCACATGCTCGCCAAAGACGAGCATGTCGTCCAATTCCAGCAGGGCGAATCGCAGAATTCGGACACTCGGGGCATCGGCCAGATGGTTCGTAGTTTGCAGATAGTGGTGAATCGCCTCATTCAGGGCGGGTAGCAGTACTGAGTACAGGCCGAGAATTCGTCCCGTCGTCGTCGGGGCACACAGGACCTCATCGCACGCTTGTTCCAGCGCGGGATGCGGCACCACTTCCAACCCCAGCGGCGGCTCTCGCAATTCCGAGACTCGCGTCCGGATCGCCTGCGCATGCTCGGCACAGAGATGGGCATGCAGGCTGAAAGCCGTCTTCAGTTCATAGATCGGTTCCGCGGTGATGTGCGAAGTGTAAATCTGATGCAGCCGTCGGAAGACATAGTGCAGCCGTTTAAGCCACTGGACGCAATCTTCGACCGACAGCGCTGTTCGACAGGCTTCCTCGTAACTACAGAGTCCAGCCAGTGGGGGGAAGGGTGGTGTCAGAGGCTCGATGGTGTGCATGAGGACGTCCGCTGGCGACTGAGTTCGATGAAATGGGTAAAATACCGATCGCTGCAACAGTTCGGTATTCACTCTGTTCTGCGATCAGATTCCTGGACAGGTCACGACTCCGGTCGGTCGTGTCGTACCTGACAATTGCCGACGGCATGCACTACCATGTTCCCGCAGTCGCATGCTCCGGGAGTGAGCATCCCCTCTGCTTTTCACGCACCTTTCACGGCGAATCGGCACCCCGGCATGACGCCCCCAGAGACGACACGCGATCAGACGATCCTGCTGGGGATCGTCGGGGGAAGTTCGGTTTGGGAGGCTGGCTACCGCGCTGCTGTGCTCGCACTGACACGTGGGCGAGTCGCGGCGGTCTTCTCCCCCCAGCCAGGTGACGCGGAACATGTGGCCCAAGAGACTGGCGGACAGCTCTTTTATAGCCTGCGACGGATGATCGACCGTTCGGGAGTGCGAGCACTGTTGATCTTGGAATCGGGCTGGTCGCGCGACTGGGCCATTGCGCTCGCCACCGCCAGGCAGCTACCGGTGTTTGTCGCTTCACCCCTGGATGAGTCCCTTCCCCGTGTGGCCAGCGCACTGGCGGACATGGAGGCCGAGGGAGCGCTGGTTGTCCCGGGGGCTCGACTTCGCGCGACGCCCACATCGCTGAGATTGAGAGAATTGATCGCGACCAAGTTGGGGCCGATTCAGCAATTGGACATCGACCTGTCCGGTATGCCTGGCTCAGTCGATCCCATCGTGATTGGGGTGATCGACTGGTGTCGTTGGTTGCTCAATTCCACCATCAACCACATTCACCGGGAAGCTCGGCCCGAGGGTGAAACGCTGGTCATCAGCTGCAGTCGCCGTTCGCCCTCAACACCGCCGGTTCGAGCGGAGATTCGCCTCTCCGGTCCAGAGTTGCATCCACCCGAGTCGACCAGCCCAGACGCCAGGTTTCCACGAGTTCGCATTCGCTGCCAACACGGTGAGGTGGAGATCCTCAGCGCGTCCCATCTCTGCTGGCAGACCTCCACAGAGAACAGCGACGAAATCCTGGATGGAGACCGCCCCGGCGAACAGGTGCTCCTCGACCTCTTTTTGCGCAGAGTCGTCGGCGGCGTCGTCCCCGTTCCCAGTTGGGCCGAACTCGCGGAAGCCTGCCAGCTGTGGGACAGCGTGAACCCGACTTGAACGGTGCCAAGTGGCAAATGCGTCAAGTGGCAAATGCGCAGTGCAGAAGCTCGAATTCATGTCAAACTTCAGCCGTCTGCAGTTGGTTTGTGTGTGAAGTCACCGACCACTCCCGCGTTGCCCCCCCATAGGATGGGCAATCCTGTCCATCCCTCTTCCCCACGAACGCACCCGCGGCGATAGATGGGAATCCGCTCGAACTCGGGGGCGACTCCACACTGGCGAGTCAAAGCCCTCGCCAGTGTCACACGGTGTTGTAGGATGGGCACTCTTGCCCGTCCCCGAGCGACGCCCGAGCGTCGAGAGCGGGTGACATGGGGAGGGACAGGAGTGCCAATCCTGCTGCGCAACAGCGAGCGGCTGACACGCGGACCCGCCCGGCTCCCCAACACCCGGTCTACGCTTCAGTCTGTACCGGCAGACTCGCCAGTTGTTGATCGAGCAGTTCAAAGCTGGGAAGTGGAGGCCGAACCAGCACCCCATCCACTCCGCGCGCCACCAATGGACGGATGCCCCCCGTCCTCGTCGCAGCCATCGGACGTTGGCCTTACGCATCGCGGAACGGTAGAACTGTGATCGCTCCATCGAGTGACTCGCAGCGGGACCGGCGACATGATCTTCATCAACTATCGGATCAAAGATTCCATCGACCTCGTTTCGCTCCTCCACGAGTATCTCGTGCGTGACTTTGGCGAGGAGAACGTCTTCTGGGATAAGCACAACCTCAGCGAGCCGGAAGCGTCAGCGCCCGGAGTTTACGCCCCATGACTCAACGACTCTTCCTCTCCACGGTCACCAGCGACTTCGGGCCGCTCCGCGCTTTCCTCGCCGCGCAGCTGCGCCCGTCTGGGTTTCATGTGGTTTATCAGTGTGAGTTTATCGAGACCGGTCGAAACACGCTGGTCAAACTTGCCGAGTTCATCGAGCACGAGAGCGACATCGTGCTGCATTGCCTCGGCCCCAGTACCGGCAGCGTGCCTCCAGCGGAGTACATGGACGAACTGCTCCGGAAATGCGGTGCGGAACTCCGACAACGGTTTCCGACACTGTTCCGAGACGACGCTTTTCGCCGTCTGTCGTACACGCAGTGGGAGGCTTGGCTCGGACAGTTCTACGAAAAACTCGTCCTGCCGTATCAATCCGCCGACTCCGCAACGGTTTCAATCCAGAACGACGAAACTCCGATGTCAAACGGGGAACATCTGGAGCGGCTCAAGCCGCAGGCCGGGTATCCGACGCGGTTCACCAGTGACGCCGACCTGCTCGACAAGGTGAAGTCCGCTCTGCTGCGGCAGCGGACCGGGGGCGACACGTCACCCCCCCATCGCCCGTGCCATCTCCCCTACTCCACGCTGGGCGAGCTGTTCATCGGGCGTGAAACGTTCCTGGCCGATCTGCACCAGAAGTTCGAGACCGCCCGCACCAACGGACGCTGGCCGAAACAGGCCGTGTGCGGCGTGGGCGGGTTGGGGAAGACGCAGGTCGCGGTCGAGTATGCACTCCAGTATCGCGACCAGTACACAGCTGTGCTGATGGTCAATGCGGACACGCCGGAGTCGCTACGGAGCGGGTTGGCCGGTCTGGCGGGGGTGCTGTATTCGGACATGGACCCGGCGACGACCGATGATATCAAGGAGCGGAAGACGCTCGACTGGCTCCAGAAGAATCCGGGGTGGCTGTTGATCGTCGACAACGCGGACGATGAACCGGCTCGCAACGCGGTGGTCGGGCGGTTGTCGCAGTGGGCGAACGGGCATGTGCTGATCACCGCCCGGCTGAAGCAGTGGCCGCAGACCGTCGAGGCCCTCGACCTGCATGTATTGAGCGTCGATGACGCCGTCCGGTTCTTGCTCAAAGCGACCGCGGACCGCCGCCGCGTGGCCACCGATGACAAGGCACAGGCTCGACTGCTGGCCGACCAGGATCTCGACGGCTTGTGCCTGGCCCTCGAACAGGCCGCAGCTTACATCGCCGAGCGGCAGATTACGTTTGAAGAGTATCGAAAGCGCTGGGCTGAGAATCTAAAGGAGGCCCGGACCTGGGCCAACAAGACGGTGATGCAGTACCACCCCGAGAGCGAGGTCTCACTGTCGGTCGCGACGACCTGGCTGACCACGTTCCAGCAACTCCCGCTGGCGTCCCAGACGCTGCTACAAATGCTGTCCTGGCTGGCCCCCGATCCGATACCGCACGGCCTGATCGACCACCCGGAGATGCAACGGCAACTGCATAACATTCTGGGCGAGCGGAGCGGCGTCAGCCCTCCGAGGGAACCGCT
>JANOKO010001239.1:0-1168 GCA_031419335.1 Planctomycetota bacterium | reverse complement strand
CACTTCCACCAGACTCGCCAGCTGCATGATGCAGATCACCGTCCCGTCTGGTTGCGGTTCCAGGGTCTGTGTCTCATGCCACGTGTGCTCTTGGATGTACCGCGCAGCTGCGACGGCGAAACGAATGCGGACGGTGCGGAGGGGTTGGTCGGGGTCGACGCCGTAGACGCCGAGGGTGCCGGAGAGGTGTTGCTTCAGGTCGAACCCTTCCGGGGGTGTGAAGCGGGTGTTGGTGATGTCGACGCCGGAGAGGCGGTCGATCTTATAGTGGCGAACCTGGTCGTGCTCCTCGGCGATGGCGATGAGGAACAGTGAGCCTTCGTGGTAGACCAGACCGAGCGGCTGAACCGAGACCGGGCGCGGGGCGTCGGCCTTGAGCGAGTGGTACTCGATCGTGGTAACCTTGCGATCCTCGATGGCAGTCATCAAGGCGTCAATCGAATGAGCCCGCTGAGAATAGTTGCTCGACCCCATCGCGGTCTGATGAATCGTCGGGCCGAACGATTCCACATAGGCGAGTGCATCTGGAGTGAAGGTCGCTTTGAGCTTCACGAAGGCCCGCTGCGCAGCCTCCCAGAAGATCGTGCCAGCCAGAGGCTCCAGGAACCTTCGTCCCAGATAAATCGCAGCGGCCTCATCCCATTGCAGCTTGGGCATGCGGGTGGTGTCGGGCTCCACTCGCCAGCGCTTGAGGCCGAACTTTTCGGTCGCCTCGACGACCTCCAGCCCGACCGCCCGCAAGGTCGCGATGTCCCGCTGGACCGTCTTCGTCGAGACCTCAAACCGGTCCGCCAAGTCTGCCAGCGTCTCGCCTTCCAGGAGCCGGGACAGACGCTGATACAGCTGCCACTGCCGTCGGAATTGTTCCGCTTCGTCCATCACCCGGGCCCTCCCTCACAGTTGCTGTTCATCAGCCATGAAGTGCGGGCCACTCTATCAGAAGACAGCCACAGGGGTAGGACGGCCTGTGTCTGGTCGCCGAAGATTTCCATTCGATGTCGATGGTGAGAGCGAGTGATACGCATCCGTCTCGACACGAAATTTGCGATTCATTACAGCATCACAACTGTCCGGCTATAAGTCGAAGAGCGTCCACTGCTTATGAGAAGGGGTTGGCGTATTTGGTGGGGAAGTGGTGGATAGTGTGTCAAAAAGCTGGGTTTTCTCG
>JANOKO010001238.1:0-1676 GCA_031419335.1 Planctomycetota bacterium | reverse complement strand
GAACTCATCGAGGTTCGTACGACCGAGGAGGACCGCTCCGGTGGCCTTGAGTCGCTCGGCCACATGCGAGTCATACGGGGAGATGAAGTTCTCCAGCATGCGGCTGCCGCAGGTGGCGGTGGCCCCTCGAACGCAGATGTTGTCCTTGAGGGCCACGGGGAGCCCGGCGAGTAGGCTGACGGGTTGACCAGCCTTTCGCTGGGCATCGATCGCTTCCGCTAGAGCGAGGGCTGAGTCGGCTCCGGTCTGGAGGAACGCCTTCACCCGGCCATCATGGGCGGCGATCTGGTCGAGGCACCGCTGCGTGAGGGCGGTACTCGTGACCTCGCCCGAGAGGAGGGACTGGTGGAGTTGGCGGGTGATGGTGGTCATGTCTCTGGAGTCTTGTTCCAAACGATTCGCACGAGGTCGGATGTCGGGAGGGCGAGGCTCCTGCCGAGCCGCTCCTGGGGTTGGATGTCGTTCCTGGCTCGCGGCTCAGCAGGAGCTTCGCCCTCCCGGTCGATCAGCGCTCTCATCCCGCGTCGAGGATCTGCGGGACGAGGAAGCACCGGCCATCCGACTTCGGAGCATTCGACAACGCCGCCTCGCGCGAAAGAGACAGCGTCGGCACGTCCTCGCGCAGGACGTTCTCAATCTCCAGCGGATGAGCCAGCGGCTGCACGCCGTCAGTGTTCAGCTCGCTGAGCATCTCGACATACCCCAGCACCTGCCCCAGCTGTTGCGTGAACCGAGCGACATCCGCCTCGGACAGCTGTAGCCGGGCCAGCTTGGCGACCTTGCGAACTTGATCGGCGGTGAGTGCGGCGGACATGGGAAAGACTCAAGAGTGTGACACCAAATGAATGTATGGATGGCACCACGAGCAGTCCACCATCACCACGCGGGCATTGCCGGAAAACCCTCACCCCGCCAGGATCGATGGGGATGGTTCAGGGGTCTATGGCACCCAGGTCGGAAGTTGAAGCAATCGATATTTGGACTTTCCTTCACCCACACGAGACTCCTGCAAGGTAATGGTTGTTGGCTGATGCAGATGTTCATTGAGCATGTTTGGATCTTCAATCTCAGGGCCAATCTTTCCCCGAATGACCTCACCGGTGTTGGCCTGCATGAACTCAAACGTTCTCCCCTTCGGAAGAACCCCCTGGAATTCCCCGAAGAAGCTCACTTGGCCTTCGTGCAAGTTGTCTTGGCTCAATCTCTCCACACTGCGTCTCACTTCACCGACATCTCGAAAGCGGGTCGAATTCTTTCCAATCACCAAGGTGCAAACGGCATCGTTGGTTGCCAATACTTCCACAAACGCCCGAATCGACTCTATTGAACGAGGGCTGATTCCGGAGATGGACTCTGCCAACTCATCATCGGTGCCTTGCACACTCGATTCGAGAAGGCCACGCATGACCTCCAGTGCGCGAGCTGCCGTAGTTTCCTCTTCAAACAATTCCCTTTGTGTCCGATGCTCTTCCAGTTGGAATCCAAACGATCCAATCGCCGTACTCGTGATCAACAACTGGCATTGATCACGATTGGGAACAGGCCCGGTCGCCGCCAAAGGCCCCGACAGCGCTGCGGCCACCAGTGAGACGGCTTCTGTGAATGCGGAGGTCGCTCTTGAACCGAAATCTGCGAACACGCCATGACTGCCGATGACGGGACGACCGCGAAAAGTG
>JANOKO010001237.1:0-2631 GCA_031419335.1 Planctomycetota bacterium | reverse complement strand
AGCTCAAATCGTTTTTCAGCACATCAATCTGCAGACTCGTGATCGAGCCGGACAACATTGCTTTATCTTTTACAGGATACACGGTTGTGTCGACACCGTTGTAACCGCCACCACCGTTGTCTCCCCCTTCACCGTCGTAGTACTCGCCTGCACCGTTGTACCCTTCCCCTTCGCCATCCAACAAAACTCTGGGCTCAAGTAAAGCGATTACGCACGACGCATCACTGAAATGACGGCACCTCCGACGAGAAGGAGAGAGGAGAGAGGAGGAACATGTCTTTTCCTTCAGATGTTATCCGTCAAGCGAAAGGTTCAGAATGCCACCAATGCATTATTTGATTCTAGTCTGCCAACGGACGGATTGTCAAGCCTACTCGGGCAGCGGCCACGGCAACGCACTGTTTGAAGCCTGGCTCTCTTGGGGGTTTGTAGGGGCGAGTCTGGTCTGAGGGTTTGGCATGGAGATTGCCCTGAGTGGGAATTGGATCGCCATTCAGACGGCGACGGGTGTTGAGCGAGAGGGACTTCCGGGTGGTCAAACGGAGTGAAGTTCCATGTCTTTTCCCAAGGTGGGGTTGTTGGAGGCGCTCGCGCGGGTGCCGGATTTTCGACAGGCGCAGGGCCAGCGGCATGCACTTTCTGCAATCCTGGCGTCTGTGCTGTGTGGCGTGCTGGCTGGGCAGTCGGGGGTGAAGCAGATCGTGCAGTGGCTGCATGCTCAGCCGGTGGAGTTCTGGCATGTGTTGGGGTATACGCGGCGGCCGCCGCAGGAGACTTGGTTTCGGAAGGTGCTGGCGAAGCTCGATCCGGAGCAGTGGGAGGCGGTGGTGGTCGGGTGGCTGGGGGAGGAGGAGCCCTCGAAGCTTGCGTCGGCGGAGCAGAGTGCCGCACCCGCGACGGAACTGGATGTGGTTTCGGTGGATGGCAAGACCCTGCGCGGGACGATCAGCAAGCACCGCAAGACGCTGCATCTCTTAACGATGTGGGCGCATGCCAGCGGCCTGGTGCTTCGGCAGAAAGTGGTCGCGGACACGAACGAGCCCAAGACCGCCGTCGAGATGTTTCGCGGGATGTTGCTGACCGGCAAGCTGGTCGTGGCCGATGCGATCTTCTGCCAGCGCGAGGTGTGCCAGACGATTCGCGAGGGCGAGGGGCACTACCTGCTGTGGGTCAAGGATAACCAGCCGACCCTGCTGAAAGATGCCCGCTCGGTGTTTCATGATCCCGCGGGCTTTTCCCCCCTACAGCAAACGGCTTCGTGAAGAACGCCGGACCACTGCTCAGACAATTAATAAGGGCCACGGCCGCATCGAGACCCGCACGCTCACGATTTATAATGCGAGCGATCTCGACCCCGGAGATTTATACTCCCACTGGCCCGGACTCCAGCAAATCCTCAAGCTGGAACGCACGGTCCGCATCGGTGAGGAAATAACGGCCACCACCAGCTACGCCGTCACCAGCGTCCCACCGGGTCAATATACTCCCGCTCAGTGGATCGCGATTTGGCGCGGTCACTGGGGCATCGAAAACCGCTGCTTTTATCTCCGCGACGTGACCCTCCACGAAGACGCCAGCCGCCTCCGGACCGACCACGCCCCCCGCAACATGGCCACGTTCCGCAACACCGTCCTGACCCTGCTGCGTGCCCTGGGCATCACGAACGTGGCCCACGCCCTCCGCGAACACGTCCTCGATCTGCGAAAACTCGTGAAGCGCCTCGGCCTGGACCGTCTCAAAAATGCGAAAAAGTTCTTTTCGCGCTACCCAATGTGAAACAGTGCGTTGCCGTGGCCATACCGGCCCCCACTGCGCATCTGTGTGGGCAACCAGCCGCCGTTGATTTGCGAAAACTCCTCGACCACATATTCGATGGCATTGTTGGATCGAGGATATGTGATCTTTCGGGGAAGGGTTCCATGCTCTCGGTCAAACCAGACCTCTATGGGATACTCAGCATCATTTCCGCTATTGAGTTTCGTGAAACTCAACTTTGTATGGACACAGGGATGGCCATCGAGAGTGACCTCACCAACGAACTGTGCGGACGGTTTAGCCAGCATTTGGACAAACCCTTCGCCGCTCTGGGCTTGCTCTCCCATTGCGAAGTAAATCCCTAACCACCACCCGGGCGTTAAAGCCATCCTCAACTCGGAATCGGTTCTTGTGGAGAGCGGTTCCGTGGCGGCACAGCGAATCGATTCCTGTGGAGATCCAGTGGTGAAATAGAGTCGCCATGTCTGTCTTCCATCGTATGAAAACCACGTGGAAACCTCTCTTCCCGTGCTGCGAGAGAGGAATCTTTGACCATCAATAGCCCACTCCGTATTCCACTTTGTAATCTTGCTTGGCGCAACCACTTCTTCACCCGGGGCTGGCTTGGCATTTTCTGCATTCGCCGCAGCATCAAGCAACGCCTGCGTGTGAATTGGTGTCACAGTGCATTTCGCATGCACGGTCTTCAGCGCCGCGATCGACTTGAGATACTCATCCCGGATTTGCTTGAGCGTGACCTCTTCGGCATTGGCCCACGAACCGTGCGCGAAGCCCCCGACGAGCAGCGCCACGAGCCAGAGCCTCAACAGCCGCTGGCCAATGGACCGCGCCTGGACATCATGTGGAAGTAAAACA
>JANOKO010001236.1:0-10982 GCA_031419335.1 Planctomycetota bacterium | reverse complement strand
ATCCCAGCTCGAAGCCGCCTACCGCGAGCAGTTGCGAACTCGTTTCGGGATCGAATTCAATCACTTGTACACGATTACAAACATGCCGATCAGCCGATTCCTGGACGACCTGTTGCAATCGGGCAAGTACGAAGACTATATGCAGAAGCTGTTGGTGGCGTTCAACCCATTGGCGGTTGAAGCGTTGATGTGCCGAACGACTCTGTCGGTCGATTGGCAAGGGACTCTGTATGACTGTGATTTCAACCAGATGCTCGACCTGCCAGTGGTCTCCACATATCCGCGTACAATCCAGGAGTTCGACGCTGCTGCACTTTCCAACCGACCCATAGTGACGGGCAGGCACTGCTACGGATGTACCGCCGGAGCCGGGTCGAGTTGTCAGGGGGCGCTGGTGTCCGGCGAGACTTCAGGCGGATGAGAGTGTCCCCCGGGGAATTGTGAAGAGACATTCATAATTCCGCTCACCCCCGCCAGTCGCGTTGGGTTCCCCGGCACCGCCTGCTATCGTTCGCCAGCAGTTGCAGTCTGGGATGTCTGGATTGTGCCGGGTACGTTGTGGATGTGGATGGCATGGCTCGGATCACAGCAAAGTATTTCAACCGCGAACTCAGTTGGCTGGAGTTCAACCAGCGCGTGCTGGAGGAGGCTGCGGATGCACACATTCCGCTGTTGGAGCGACTGAAATTTCTGGCGATCACCTCGTCGAATCTCGATGAGTTCTTCCGTGTACGCGTCGGTAGCCTGCAAACCCTCGCCAGCGAAAGCGTGACATTGGCCGATCCCTCTGGGATGCAACCGCTGCAACAACTGGCTGCGATCCGCCGTCGCGTGCGGCGCATGACAGAGGACCAGTACCGACTCTATCGGGAGGAGCTCGAACCCTCGCTCTCGGCAGCGGGGATACGGCGTTTGCGACCCAATGAACTGAATGCGGGTCAAAAGCGCGTACTCAAGCAGGTCTTTGATGACGAGTTGTTTGCCGTCTTGACTCCGATGGCAGTCACCTCGCGTGAGGCGTTCCCGCTATTGGTGAATCAGATGCTGAATCTGTGTGTGCGTTTGCAGCATCGTGCCGATGACCCCGAGCAGTCACCGCGCTTCGCGGTGATTCCATTGGGCTGGGCACTCTCGCGGTTTATCACGTTGCCCACTGAGTCAGGGTATGGGTATCTCTTACTCGAAGATGCAGTGACTCATTGTGTCGATCAGTTCTTCCAGGGGAACTCGGTGCTAGAGTGCATCCCCTTTCGCATTACCCGCAGCGCGGATGTCTCTGTCGAAGAGGACCAAGCCGCGGATTACCTGGCCGAAATGAAACAAGTACTTCAGGAACGACGTTCCAGCCACTGTGTCCGCTTGGAGATCGTAGAGTCGGCCAGTTCGGAGATGCTGTCCTTCCTGCGCGAGGCGCTCGAGGTGGAACGCGACGGGGTCTACACCCTGCCCTCTCCCCTCGATCTCTCGGCGTTTACTCGGCTGAGTGAGCGACCGGGATTTGACAACCTCAAGTACGACAATTGGCCCCCGTTGGCCTCACCTGAGTTCCCGCCGGGATCGCGAATCTTCGATGTCATCGCCAATCAAGATGTGCTGCTCTTCCACCCGTATGAGAGTTTCGACCCCGTCGTGCAGATGATTCAGGAAGCTGCCGATGACCCGAATGTTCTGGCGATCAAGCAGGCGCTCTACCGCACCAGTCGCAACAGCCCCGTGGTCGCAGCCTTGCTGAAAGCCGCGGAGCGAGGCAAGCATGTGTCCGTGGTCGTGGAACTGAAAGCTCGTTTTGATGAGGCCCGCAACATCGACTGGGCTCAACAACTCGAACAGGCCGGGGCGCAAGTCATCTATGGGGTCAAGGGGTTCAAGACCCACTCCAAAGTCTGCATTATTGTCCGCCGCGAATCACATGGCATCCAGCGCTACGTTCACTTCGGGACCGGCAACTACAACGAGATCACGTCCAAGGTCTATAGCGACGCCAGCCTGTTGACAAGCAACGCCGATTTGGGGGCTGATGCGATCACGTTCTTCAACTCGATCACGGGTTACTCCCAACCGCATGGCTATCGCGAAATTGCGTCGGCCCCTCTGGGACTGAGAGAAAAACTGTTAGAGATGATCCGCGCGGAGACGGCACAGGCCACCGAGGGGCACAAGGCCCGCATCGTGGCCAAAGTGAACTCACTTGTCGATTCCGAGATCATTGATGCGCTCTACGAGGCGTCCCAGGCCGGAGTGGAGATCAAACTCAACATTCGGGGCATTTGCTGCCTGCGTCCGGGGGTCAAGGGGCTCAGTGAGCGGATTGAGGTCATCAGTATTGTCGATCGTTTCCTCGAACACGCCCGTATCATGTTCTTCCTGCACGGTGGTGACGAGCGCGTCTTTATTTCCAGTGCCGACTGGATGCCCCGCAATCTGGATCGACGGGTCGAGTTACTCGTCCCCGTCGATGATCCCCCGTGCCGTGACCGCCTGATCCACATCCTCGAGACCTATTTCCTCGACACCGCCAAGGCCCGCAAACTGAACTCCCACGGCCTATACAAACGGGTCAAATCCGGAGTCGACCCGCTGAGATCCCAACAGATTCTGTATGAAGAAACTCGCCAGAAACTGAGGCTCGCGGAGCACCAGCGACAGACCACTTTCGAAGCCCACGAAGCGGGATAATCGGGGACGCTGCGGTTACGGCGCGCGAGTCCGTGTCTGAACTCAAGGGTTCAGTGTGCCAGAGACAACCCCTCTGCCTGAACAACAAGCCCAGCGGTTGTGACCGCTGGGCTCTCGCTTTCACACCTTGAATCCTTGATTGACCTCCTCTTACGGCACATTCACCGCATCGGTCCACGTGTCGGTCCGGAACGGCGAAGCCGGCAGCCCTGCCCCGTTGCTCAGGTTCGGCTCTGCCAGTTGGTTCCAGCCAAAGCGGACGGCGACCGGCTTGGTGACTCCTTCAGCGGAAACGACAACGGTGTCGCCGGTGATCGTGGCCTTCGCGACGACAAACTTTTTGTCTTCGCCCGCGACGGACCACCAAGAGAGATCCTTGCCATCACGGGAATTCAATCCAGCCGCGTGATTGAAGCTCACGACGGCCTTGTTCCCGTCCACCGCCAATGCCTTATAAAGCGGGCCGGAGTAGACCAGATCGGCCTTCCCGTAGGTGTTCGCCAAGGCCCACAGCGACAGTCGGCGACCGACTTCCTGCTTGTTTGGCGGATGGATGTCGCCGATCGTCGTGATGTCGGTCAGCACCGCCATGCCGGTGTTCTTGACCTGGAGGGTCGCGGTCTGGGCTTCCCAGATTCCCGGGAGATCGGTGGCTCGCGGTGGACCGTAGTTGTACGGAGCGAGTTGAGCGAACAGGAAGGGGAAGTCGCGGTTCCCCTCCTGGTTCCACGCACTCCGCCACCCTTCGATCAGGCCGCGTTTCATTTGGTAGTAGTGCATCCCCTGGCCATTGTTTGACTCCCCTTGATACCAGAGGAACCCGCGAATGCCGAACGGAACAATCGGGTGGATCATGCCGTTGTAGAGGCCCGTGTGCTGGCCGCTCGAGTTCAGCGGATGATTGATCGACGCGACGCCGGACGGGGCAGCAGGCAAAGTATCACCCGGCTTGGCGGCTGCGACCGCATGGTTGTAGACCTTGATCGAGTCCGCGTGGTGTGCGAGGGCGTCAGCATACCCATTCAGCATCCCCAGCCACTTGTCCCGCTCCCCAGCCAGTTCAGGAATCGCGGTGAATCCTTGCGGTGGGATCCACGGCTCGATCCGCGTCCCGCCCCAAGCTGTGGTGATCAGACCGACCGGCACGTCGAGCTTCTGGTGAATCTCACGACCAAAGAAGTAGAGCACAGCCGACGATCCGCCGACCGTCTGCGGCGAGCATTCAACCCACTGAGCCTGCACATGTTCCGAGGGCGTTCCGGAGGGAATCAGGGGGACCATGAAAATCCGAATCTTCGGGAAGTTCGCGTTCTTGATCTCCTCGGCGGCATTCAGCGAGGCGTTGACGCTCCATTGCATATTCGACTGGCCCGAACCCGCCCAGACCTCGCCGACGAGAATGTTCAAGACCTTGATCTCATTCTTCCCCTTGACGGTCATCTCGTGCGGGCCGCCCGCAGTCTTGATGGCGGGAAGGGACACCTTCCACTTCCCCGCCCCGTCGGCTGCAACTTTGGCGTTCGAGTCGCCCAAAGTCACCGAGACCTCTTCGCCAGGAGTTGCCCAACCCCAAATGGGCAACGGAATGTCCTTCTGCAGGACCATGTTGTTACTGATCACCTCGGGCAACCGGACATCCGCGCGCACGGTCGACACCGCGAGCAGTCCTCCTATTGCAGCCATCAGACACCATCGTACGAACATCATGTTGCAAGACTCCGAGGAATTGGCGGGAGAGGCCGATGCGTTACGCATCGCTCACATCTGATGTTATCGGGGGAGACTCTCGCTGTCAGTGGATCGAGGGGATCGTCTGAGAATCAAGGCGTGTTCCAGAGTGACTGCGAGGAAGAATTGCCATGCGCCGGAGAACGACTCCCATCTCATCTGACGACATGGGCACTCCTCTGTGTGCAATGCCATTGATCTATCCATCGTCAGTCCGCGGCTGCGTGTGTCAACACGGCGAGTGGCATATCGGGCGGCGGTTGCGATATCGTTCGCACGCTGGACCCCGATCGCCACAGCCGTTGCATGCCGAGTTCACTCGGACGACCGGCTTCTGGATTCAACCCTCAACCCTAAACGATCCCTCCGATGGAACCCAAAATCACCCCGATGATGCAGCGGTATCTCGATGTTAAAGCGGAGACGCCAGGTGCGATTCTGCTGTTTCGGATGGGGGACTTTTACGAACTGTTCTATGAGGATGCCGAGACCGCAGCCAAGGTCATCGGTCTCACACTAACCAGTCGTGACAAGGGGTCGGCCAATCCGGTCCCGATGGCGGGGTTTCCGTATCATGCGCTCGAAGGGTATCTGCACAAGCTAATTCACGCTGGGCTTCGCGTGGCCGTGTGCGAGCAAATGGAAGACCCCAAGCTGGCCAAGGGGATGGTCCGCCGCGAGGTGACCCGGATCGTGACCCCAGGGACGCTGACCGACGATGCCCTGCTCGACCCCAAGGAAAGTAATTTTCTGGCTGCGGTGTTCCCGTCGCGCGACCGCGTCGGGGTGGCGTGGCTGGAACTCTCGACCGGGCGGTTTCAGTGTGCGGAGCTTTCGATTGGAGACGGGAACCGAGGGGCCGGGCGGTCGGCGGTGGATCGCGTCAGCTTGAGTTTCTCGGTCGCCAGCTTGCAACCGTCGGCATTGCTCGATGAGCTGGCCCGCATTCGCCCCGCCGAGTGCCTGATCCCCGAAACGCATCGCACCGACCCGGCGCTATTGCGGCTCAATGAGTTGCCGGACATGGTGCTGACCACGCGGGCTCCGTGGAGCTTCGTCCCGGATCACTGCCGCGATGTGCTGCTGCGGCACTTTCAGACCAGCACGCTCGCTGGCTTCGACCTCGACGCCGACTCGCTCGGCATCACAGCCGCAGGGGCGTTAATCGAGTACGTGCAAGAGACGCAGAAGTCATCCCTCGGGCACATCGTGCGGCTGGAGCAGTACCGACGGGGGTCGAGCCTCCTCATTGATGAGGCGACCCGTCGCAGCCTCGAACTGACCCGCACGATGCGCGAGGGGCGTCGCGAAGGAAGCCTGCTGTCGGTCCTCGACGAGACCGCCACGCCAATGGGAGCCCGCATGCTGGCCGAGTGGCTCTCCAACCCGCTGACCGACCCGATTGCGATCGGTCGGAGACTCGATGCGGTCGAGGAGTTGATGAGGGATGGCAAGCTGGGGCGCGAGCTGCAGGAACTGCTGAAACAGGCGTACGACATGCAGCGGCTGTGTGCTCGCGTGGCGACGATGCGTGCGTCAGCGCGGGACTTGGTCTCGCTGGGGCGGACGCTGGCATTGCTCCCGCGCGTGAAGGCGCGGCTCGCAGGGCGATTGACGAACTTGCTCCAGACCTTGGAGTCACGGCTCGAACTGTGCGGCGAAATTCGGGCGCAGATCGAGACGACGCTGGTCGACGAGCCGCCGCTGTCGACGAGCGATGGTGGGATGGTCCGCGATGGGTTCCATCCGGGGCTGGATGAGCTGCGCGACCTCGCGCGGGGCGGGAAGCGGTGGATCGCGGAGTACCAGGCGCAGGAGATCACTCGCACGGGGATTTCGAACCTCAAGGTCGGTTTTAACAAGGTGTTCGGGTATTATCTCGAAGTCACCGCCTCGCAGTTTAATAAAGTCCCGGATGACTATATCCGCAAGCAGACGCTCAAGAACCAAGAGCGGTACATCACCCCGCCGCTCAAGGAGTACGAGGACAAAGTCCTCCGTGCTGAGGAACGCGCGATTGCCCTGGAGAACGAGTTGTTCCAACAACTCCGCGACGCCATCAACTCCGAGTGCCAGAGGCTGCAACAGACAGCGGAAGTCCTCGCCCAACTCGACGTGTTGGTCGGATTGGCCAAACTGGCGGTCAGCATGCGCTACTGCCGACCGGAGATCACGACCGACCCCGTCCTCGACATCCGCGATGGTCGGCACCCGGTGCTGGACAAACTCCGCCCGACCGGGGAGTTCGTGCCGAATGATGTGGTGCTGGGGGGAGGACGAGAGACGAGAGAGGAGAGACGAGAGCCAGCAGTCGCCGAGCCGGAAGCGTCAGCGCCCGAAGCGAATGACGCTCAACTCCCCTCCGGCCATCAGCCATCAGCCATCAGCCAGCAGCCCTTCATCCAACTCATCACCGGTCCCAACATGGCCGGGAAAAGTACCTACATCCGGCAGGCGGCGCTGCTCACGATCATGGCTCAGATCGGGTCGTTCATCCCGGCTCGGTCGGCCCGCATCGGGATCGCCGACCGCATCTTTGCCCGCGTCGGGGCCAGCGATGAACTCGGCAAGGGGCAGTCGACCTTCATGGTCGAGATGACCGAAACCGCCCGCATCCTCAACGCCGCCACCGAGCACAGCCTCGTGATTCTCGACGAGATCGGGCGTGGCACGAGTACCTACGACGGCATCTCACTCGCCTGGGCCATCACTGAGTTCATCCACGATGACCTGAAGTGCCGGACGCTCTTTGCGACGCACTACCACGAGCTGACCGCGCTGGCCGAATCGCTGGTCGGCACGTGTAATTGGAACGTTGCGGTCCACGAGCGGAACGGCGAGCTGATCTTCCTGCACAAGATCGTGCCGGGAGCCGCCGACAAGAGCTACGGCATCCACGTCGCGCGGTTAGCCGGAGTCCCTCGCGAGGTCATCGAGCGCTCCGAAGTGATTCTGCATACCCTCGAAGCCGACCACCAGGACTCCACCGGCAAGACCACCATCCCCCAGCGCAAGCGCCGGTCCAAGCACAAACAACTGACCCTTTTTGGCCCGGAGTATCACCCGCTACTGGACGAAATCCGTGCCCTCGACTTCGACACCATGACCCCCGCTGGAGCCTTGGAGGCTCTGCAGAAATTGCGGAGTCGACTCGGAGCGAGGTGAGCTTCCTCTCCCCTGTTCCTCTCCTCTCTCCCAAGAGAGGAGAGGAACAGGGAGGGCAAACAGGAATGTCTACCCCACAGATGAGACGACAGAAGTCTGACGAAATCAGCTATGGGGGTGGGGCATGACCCTGGTTTGAGAACTGCTGCGTTTTTCGACTCCACGGTGGGGACGAATGAGCGCGAGGTCGGTAACATGCCGCCTTCCCGGATTGCCGGTTCGGCCCCATTTGCTCGGATGCAAGGGGGCTCCGACGCAGGTGCCCCGCATGCCGTCCGTCTTCAACACACTTCTGCTGCCTGACTTGCGCGAAATGCTCGCTGAGCATGACGACGCCGGAGTGGGGTCGTTCTGTACCGAGCTGTACCCCGGAGTGGTGGCCGAGGTTCTCGAAGGAGTCGACGCAGCCCAGACATGGGAGGTACTCTCTCACGCTCCGCCGACCAAGCAGGCCGAGATTTTCGAATACTTCCCGCTCGATTTTCAGATCGAGTTGGTCAAAACAATCCCGCATCAGGCCCTCTCTCGCATCATTGAGGAGATGGCCCATGATGACCGCGTCGACCTCATCAGCGAGATGGAGCCGGAGCTCGTCGAGAAGTTGATGCCGCTGATCGCGCATGCGGAGCGGGTCGATATTCTGAAGCTGCTGGAGTACCCCGAAAAGAGCGCGGGGTCGCTGCTGACCACCGACTACGCCTCGCTCCCCGCCGAGATCACCGTGGCCGAGGCCCTGGAGCGCCTCCGCTCCCAGGCCCCCAGTCGCGAGACGATTTATTACGTCTACATCGTCGACGACCAGCGGCACCTGCTGGGGTTTCTGTCGCTTCGCAAGCTGATTATGGCCAAGCCGAATACCCGGCTGGCCGACATTATGCTGCGCGATGTGATCTCGGTGCATGTCGATGACGATCGCGAGTTCGCGGCGAATGAGCTGATTCGCAACGGGTTTATCGCCATTCCAGTCGTCGACAAGGACGACAAGCTGGTCGGCATCATCACGTACGACGATGCCGCCGAAGTTCAGAACGATGAGGCCGAGCAGGATGCCTATCGTCAGGCCGCAGTGGCCCCGCTCGAAGACGGCTACCTGGAGACGCCGATCTTGACGCTGGCCTGGAAGCGAGGGATCTGGCTGGTGATCCTGCTCGGGGCCTCGTCCGCGACCGCTCACGTGCTGAACTTCTTCGAGCCGGGCGATGCGACGTGGATGGTGCTGTTCCTGCCGCTGGTTTTGGCCAGTGGCGGCAACGCGGGCTCGCAGTCGGCCACCCTCGTCGTGCGGGCCATCTCGCAGAACGAAACCAAGGGCCAAGCCCGCCGCATCGCTGGTCGCGAGGTGCGGATCGGCATGATCCTGGGCTTCACGCTGGCCACGATCGCGTTCGCGATGGCCTGGATGCTGGTGTCTCGCACCGAACATGCGACGACCGTGGGCCTGACGGTGTTCTTCGTCGTGGCCTTCGGCACGTTCTTCGGGGCCATGCTGCCGCTGAGCCTTAACCGCGTCGGCGTCGACCCCGCCCTGATGTCCAACCCACTCATCGCCTCGCTGAGCGACATGCTGGGGGTCGTGATCTATTACAACATGGCCAACTGGTTGACGCTGTCGTAGCGGTATTCGTCAGAATTCCGCCGCGACCTCACCCTGACCTGAAACCCACCACATGCCCGCTCCCGTTCGACTCCAAGTTCGACTCTCGGCCGAGACCAAAAATACGATCGAGTGTGCCGCCGTCGTGCTTGGTGTGTCTGTGAGCGAGTTCGTCTCCTCGGCTGTGGCTCGCGAAGCTCAGCAAGTGCTCAATGATTCCCAGATCACTCGACTCTCGAATCGGGACCGCGACAACTTTTTGGAGATGCTCGACGATGTGGAACGAAAGCCGAATGCTGCACTGGTCGTAGCGGCGAATCGTTACAAAACGCTCCGCCAATAGCCGACCCCGCCTCGCATCAACTCGCTCAGCCTGTAGAAACAAGGGACATCAAATGTCGGACTCCGAGCGAGTATTCATCAGCTATAGCATTCCCGCCCGATCCCCGGCTGCGGTTCGCTATCTCGTCCATACATTTGTGTTCACGGTGTCGGCGTTCGTTTTCGCGTGGAATCTCATCGCCCGAAACTTACCCGAGACTTCGATTCTCGGGTGTGTCGTACTGACCTTGGGAATTGTGCTTGCCGTTGTGTCGGTCGCTTTGTTCATGCGATACATCTCAAATCAAGATGAGCTAATCCGAGTGACTGACCAAACCATCACCTGCGACTCGAAGACCTGGGAGTGGGGGCAGGTGCTGCAAATCGATCTGCATCGGCGGAGTCGCCATGTGAACATACACCTCAACAATGGACCCGCTCGTTCGCGGCTGACGTTGTTGGTCCAAGTGCCTGGGGATGATGCCGAAGTCGTGATGCGGGAATTGCGAAGTTTTGTAGAGGCCAAGGGGATTCCGGTTCGCGACCGAGGTGCATGAGACGACGGGGTCCGTCCGTAGCGGAATTCGTAAGAATTTCGCCGCGTGAGGAGGCGTCTTGGCCTGACGCCAGAATTCTCACGAATTCTGCTACGCCCTCATTTTCGAATTCCGAACTTCGTGCTTCGAATTTCCCGAATACCCCCCTCCCCCGCCGCGTCATAAACCCAGAACACTTCACCAGCCCCCGTCAGGACGCCGGATGGCTCAACCCGACAACCCGCCGCAGACCTGGGTCGAAGAGGCTCTCGACCAGTTCGAGCAGCCGCTGCTGCGCTACGCATTGCGGTTTGTCGGGAAGCCGGAACTGGCTCATGAAGTGGTGCAGGAGACGTTCTTGAAGCTGTGCCAGTTGGACCGGTCGACGCTAACGGTTGGACTCGGCCCGTGGTTGTATGCCGTCTGTCGGAATCAGGCGATCGATGTCCGTCGTAAGGAGTCCCGCATGTCGACCGTGATCGATCCCACCACGTACGAGCCGTCTGGGAACGGGCACTCGCCCGAGCATGCCGCGGCTACGAAAGACTCGGGCGACTGGGTCTTGAAACAACTCGACCGCCTACCGGAACAGCAGCAAGAGTGCCTGCGGCTGAAGTTCCAGCACGGGATGAAATACAGCGAGATCGCCTCGATCCTCGGCACGACGGCCAACCACGTCGGAGTGCAGGTGCATCTGGCGCTCAAGTCGCTGCGAGAGAAGCTCGCCCGATTCGCGGAAAGCGAGCGATGAAGTAGGACGGGCCCATTGGCCCGTCCTTCCCCCCGTAGGATGGGCAATCCTGCCCGTCCCCGTGCGAGGACGAACCTCACGATCCACGCGGCTCTTCGGACGGAGACCGCACGGACGGGCCAAAGGGGCCCGTCCTACGACACACGCTCAACTCGCGGCTTTCATTCGTGACAGCCGCATACCGCACAGGGACGGGCAGGATTGCCCATCC
>JANOKO010001235.1:0-11400 GCA_031419335.1 Planctomycetota bacterium | reverse complement strand
GGGGCAGGCCCGCGTCGTCGAGGCCGCGATGACGGCCCTCTTCTGCGGAGGCAACGTGCTGCTCGAAGGGGTGCCGGGCCTCGGGAAGACCGAACTCATCAAGGCCATGTCGCAGGTGCTTGACCTCGACTTCAAACGCATTCAGTTCACCCCCGACCTGATGCCCGCCGACATCGTCGGCACCAACGTGATGCAGACCGACGAGAAGGGCCGCTACCAGTTCGAGTTCCGCCCCGGCCCGATCTTCACTCAACTGCTGCTGGCCGACGAAATCAACCGCGCCACTCCGAAGACCCAGTCGGCACTGCTCGAAACGATGCAGGAAGGGACCGTCACCACCGCTGGCACGATCCATCGCCTGAAGCAGCCGTTCTTCGTGATGGCCACCCAGAACCCCCTCGAACAGGAGGGCACCTACCCGCTCCCCGAAGCCCAGCTCGACCGGTTCCTATTTAAGATTAACGTCCCGTTCGTGTCACTGGCTGAACTCAATGAGATCGTCAACCGCACGATTCTGCGGCAGCAGGTCTCGCTCAAGAAGCTGCTGAATTCCGATCGAATCATGCAGCTGCGCGATGTGCTGCAAAAGGTGGTGGTGGCTGACCCAATGCGGGATTTTGCGTGTCGGTTGGTGCTGTCGACGCATCCACAATCACCCGAAGCCCCGGAAGGCGTAAAGCGTTTTGTCCGCTGGGGAGCCAGCCCGCGCGCCGCTCAAGCCCTGATCCGCGCGGCCCGCGTGCGAGCGCTGAGCCAAGGCCGGGCGCATGTGTCATTTGACGACATCCGCTACTTCTCGGATGAAGTCCTCAAGCACCGCACGCTGCTGAACTACGACGGCCAGGCCGAGAACGTCCAGGTCGGGGAGTTGATTCAGCAGTGCGTGACGAACGTCGGGGAGAAGGCGGCGTGAAGAGGGTTGATGGTTGATCGACAGAGAGCGGCTGGGTGCGTCGAGCCCGCGAAGTAGGACGGCCTTTCCAGGCCGTCCCTCTGACCCGGAGCGTTCCGGCGGATAGAACCCACCGATTCGCGCTGACCATCGGAGTCGTCTCGAATGTTGCTGGTCGCACGGGGACGGGCTGGAAAGCCCATCCTACGGCTGTTGGGCGTGTTGCTGGAACTCCGCCGCGCGCTGGTTCCAGCGGGCTTCCAGTTCTTTGGCCTTCTCGGGATGCTCAGCGGCGAGATCGTTCTGCTCGGTACGATCGGATTTCATGTCGTACAGGGACCACGGGGCACCCTTGGCGGCGACCAGTTTCCAGTTGCCGACTCGGAGCGCGCGGTTGCCTTCGTGAGCCCACCAGAGTTCGCGGACGGGGCTGTCGATGTCCTGGCCGAATTGGAGGGCGACTCCGGGACGCGATGGAGAGTCACCCGATGGCTGAGGTCCGGTCACGCCCGCCAGTCCGGTGAGCGTCGGCCACAGGTCGATCACATGCCCCGGCTGATGTCGCAACTCTCCCTTTGTCTTGACCACATTCGGCCCATGCACGATCAGTGGCGTCGCGATACCGCCCTCGTGAACCCAGGTCTTGTGCCGACGAAACGGTGTGTTCGACACCGTCGACCAACCCGGTCCCAAACACAAATGCGTCGCCGCAGAACCCGGTACGGCCAGCGGGTCGTGCCCGTCGTCGCGGACCATCATCTCCGCAGAGCAGCCGTTGTCGGACAGAAACATGACCACCGTGTTGTCCCACTGCCCCATGTCGCGAATCTGTTTCAGCAGTCGTCCGATCTCCTGATCGATGCGGTCGACCATCGCGGCGTGGATCGCCATTTTGGTGGCTTGAAATTCCTGCTGCGCCGGGGTGAGTTCGGTCCAGGGGATTGGGCGGTTGACTTCGTTCGGGCCGAAGGCGTCCTGGTACTTGGGGAACGGGTAGGGCGAGCCGACCTCGCGTTCCATAACGGACAGCTCCCCGGCGACGAGGCCGATCTCTCGCATCCTCTTCCAGCGGTCAGCGCGGATCACGTCCCAGCCAGCTCGGTAGGTGTCCTTGTACTTGGCGATGTCCTCCGGCAGTGCTTGCAGCGGGAAGTGCGGCGCGACATAGGCCACGTACTGGAAGAACGGCTGGGGCGCATGGTTCTGGGCATGGTCTTTGAGGTGCGAGATCGCCTGTTCGGTGATGAAGGTCGTCGAGTAATACCCGCTGCCGGGCTGGACAGACGGGAGTTTCAGGTCGTCGGCGAAGTGGGATTTCGGGTGAAAGTTCCGACCGCAGTCCTCCAGCCAGTAGGAGCGGTCAAACCCGGACGCAATCGGCTTGTTGTCGACGTGCCATTTCCCGGAGTGGTAGCTGCGGTAGCCTCGCGGTTTGAGGGCCATGGGAAGCAGCGGAGCCCAGGCAGGTCGGGTTCCCTGGCTTCCGCTGCCTTTGACACCGGGAATCGCATCACGGCGGACTTGCTGCGCGTAATAACCGGTCAGCAGCGCGGCCCGCGACGGCCAGCAACGGGCGGTGTTGTAGAAATCGGTATACCGCAAACCGCCCGCGGCCAGGGCATCCAGATGCGGAGTCTGGATCTCGCTCCCGTAGCACCCGATATCAGAATAGCCCAAATCATCCGCCAGAATGACCACCACATTTCGCGGTTTCTGGTCCGGGTGAGTTGCAAGTGCGACTCTTGCTGAGAACTGAACTCCGAGAGCGAGTCCCATGAACCACAAACAACGACAGATGTGAAGCATATCTAGTCATTCCGGAGCGAGGAGGGAGGCACAGGGGCAGATCGTACGTCGATCCCACCACAGTCTCCACTCCAGAGCACCGGTGCTGCCCCCATTGCTGTGACTTTCGCTTTGGAAACTCCCACCAAAGCACCACTTCCCGTTAGACTCAGAGGCGTCGATCGAGACGTGACAACCCTGGGCCAACCCCAAGCCGTAGCTCTGATGAACCTCGTCATTTGGCCGCCGATTGATCTCATTCGTCTCGCTCGTGTCAGTGACGCCGCAGGGCAGGGCATGCGGGTCGTCAACGCCCCTGATTTCTGCGCCGCCCTCGAGGCCATGCCAACAGCCGTTGCATTTTTTGGCAAACTCAATCCCGAACTGCTCGCTGCGTCCAAGCACTTGAAGTGGGTGCAGTCGCCGACCGCCAGTCTGGAACATTTCCTGTTTCCAGCCCTGGTTGAACACTCATGTGTGCTGACGAACATGCGTGGTATTTTCTCAGATGTGATTGCAGATCATGTCTTCGGTTTTGTGTTGACGTTTGCCCGGAACCTGCATCTGTATCGCGACCAGCAACGTGCTGGGTGTTGGGAGCCGATCGGCGGTGGCCCATCGCTGCCCGACTTTTCCCAGGGGCCAGGCGTGGTGAGCCCCGTCGACCGGGCGCACTTACACCTCTCTGACTGCACGATCGGCGTTATCGGCGTCGGGGCGATTGGCGAAGAGGTCTGCCGCCGTGCCCAGGCGTTCGGGATGCGAGTTCTTGGCGTCGATCCGGTTCCGCGCTCGATCGCAGCCATCTGCGATGTGGCTCCGCTGGATCAACTCGACAATGTGCTGGCCGAAAGCCACTTTGTCGTCATAGCAGCCCCTCATACTCCGCGGACTGAGAAACTCTTTCGAGCTGAATCCCTCGCCCGCATGCGTCCCGGCAGCTATCTGATCAATGTCGGACGAGGCATCATCGTTGATCTCGATGACCTGACGGCTGCTTTGAATGCAGGTCACTTGGCGGGAGCGGCCCTGGATGTCTGCGCGATCGAACCCCTTCCCGCCACGCACCCGCTGTGGCAGATGCCAAACGTCCTGATCACTCCCCATGTCGCAGCGGCTTCCTCACGAGTGTCAGAACGCCACACGACAGTGCTGCTAGAAAACATCCACAGATTCCAACACAATCAACCACTGCTGAACGTCGTCAATAAGCGAGAGTGGTACTGATTCCCTCCAACGTTTGGGAGCAGATTGTGGCACTGTGGCTTTCATTGAGTTTTCAATTCGGATTTCAGGAGCGCTTCCATGCGTCGCCGTTCAGGTGGTATCACCACTGCTGTTAATCTACTTGCCACCGATCTGGGTGGAACAATAGGGCAATTGCGATGAATGGCCATATTTGATGGCATGGGTCATAAGCCGGGATCGAGTTGGCACGAGTTCGTGGGGACGAGACGGATGTATTCAACAAAATGGGGGGATTTTGACGATTACGATGAGACTGCCGGTTGCATTCGGTTTGCAGCTGCCGTCTCGCCCTAAGAAGGGAGTGCTGAGCGTTGGCTTCCCATGCTGCACAACATCAATCCACAAAAAGAGTTGCGGATAGACGGACAACACGGATGCGAAGGCTATCCAATGTGATCGCGATTGGGCTCGCCTCAGCGGCAGGATTATTGACACATTGGGGGCTTCAGCAACAGTGGGATTCTGAGACAACTCAGGCTCCAAAACAGAGCGGAGACTCGTCGCAGCATCGGATCGTGTCCTCGCCCGGCTCACCAACGAGCCCATCAACGGTGCCGGGACGGTCTATTTCAAGATTGCCGGGACAGCCCCCGCATCCATCGCGCGGACTTGCCCCTCGACCGAAGCGAGGTGTCGCTGATCCCCATCATCGAGACATCCTCGTCCGGCAATGGGATATCAGACAACAGTCGTCAGTGACTCCGGCTGCTTTTTATGGCACAGAGTCTGCCCTGAAAATGGGAGGCGAATCGACGGAATACCCGCCACCACCTCCCCATGACGGTTCAACGTACGCGCTCTTCGAAGGCTTTCCGGACAGGCCGATTCAGTCGGTCATGGCTCAGCCGCTTCCGATTGCCGAACTCGCTCCGCAAATCACTGAGCCGGTGACTCAGGACGATGGTGAGCGGCGTTACTCGTTTAACTTCCAGGATGCCCCTTGGAACTGGGTTCTTAAGAAATTCAGCGAAGAAGCGGGGCTGTCGCTACAGATGACCGCCGCTCCCTTGAATACGTTCACGTACTTCGATCGGAAGCAGTACACGCTGGTGGAAGCCTTGGACATCTTCAATGACTCCCTGCTGGCCGAGGGGTTCATCGCCATTCGCAACCGGAACTCGTTGACAGTCTTGGAGGCGAAGGCCGAGATTCCAGAAGGTCTAATTCCGATGGTCTCGCTCGACGAGGTCGCCTCTCTAGGGCGAAACGAGTTGGCCAGTGTAGCGATTCCCGTCCACAACGGGCTGGCGGCTTCAGCGGCTGAGGAACTGCTGGCCATCCTCAGCCCCATCGGCCGAGCAAAGCCACTCTCCAGTTCGCAGCGGGTACTGATCACCGATGTGGGCGGAGGGCTGCGACGAGTGCAGCGGCTGAATGCCATTGATGACAAGGAAGCCAATGCTCAGGTCAGCTTCGTGTATCAGTTGCGAAACACGCCCGCCGAAGATGTGGCCTTAGCGATCAGCGACTTTCTGGATGGCAGGCGGCCATCGATCAGCCAGACCGGAGCCAATTCCCCCGGCACGGGATCCAGCCGTGGCAATTCGGGCATCATGCCAGCGGGAGGCTTCCCTCAGAACACGACAGGGCTGGTCGTGATCGCTGAAAAGACCACCAACAGCCTGCTGATTCGCGGGACCGCCCAGGAGGTCGCCGAGATCCAGGATCTGATTGTCCAACTCGACCGCATCCCGGCCCAGGTCGTGATTCAAGCGCTCCTCGTCGAAGTCGAGCTGGGCGACACCGACGAGTTCGGCGTCGAACTCGGCGTGCAGGACTCCGTCCTCTTCGATCGCAGCGTCATCGACAAACTGGTGACTATCAATTCGACGAACACTGCACCGAACGGAGTCCAGACCACCACACAGAACATCCTCTCCCAGACCTCGATGCCGGGCTTCAATTTCAACAACCAGCCACTCGGCAATAACACTGCGATCCAACCCAGTCGCGTCGGCTCGCAAGCTCTCTCCGGCCTGGGCGTGGGACGGGTGAATGGCGATCTGGGATTCGGCGGGTTGGTTCTGGCGGCCGGTTCGGAATCCATCAGCGTGCTGCTGCGAGCTCTGCAGCAAAACTACAACGTGGACATTCTCAGTCGGCCTCAGATTCGCTCACTCGACAATCACGAAGCCCTGATCCAAATTGGGAAACAGGTGCCCGTCGTCGACGGGGTCTCGATCACAGCTGTGGGGAGCGCGAACCCGGTGATACGGCAAGATCAGTCGGGCATCATCCTCCGGGTCGTGCCCCGCATCAGCCCCGATGGCCAGGTCTTGATTGACGTGAAGGCCGAGAAAAGCGCGTACCTGCTGACCCCCGGTACCGGCGTGCCGATCTTCACCGACGCGACGAATGGGAATGTCATCGAAGCCCCCGTGAAGGACATCACCACGGCCACCACCACGGTCAACGTGAAATCCGGCCAGACCATTGTGCTAGGCGGGATGATCACTCGCGACACAGCGAACCTGACTCGCAAGGTGCCATTCCTGGGCGACATCCCCTTTGTGGGGGCGGCCTTCCGCTACAATCTCAATGAAACCAAACGCAAAGAACTGCTGATCTTTCTAACCCCCATCATCATTGAAGGCGACGAGGACGCCGATCGCTTGAAGTTGGAAGAAATGCAGCGAATCTCAATGCCGTATGGAGACGCGGCTCAGATCCATGGACACTCCCTGGAACCTCTCGACCCTTCGATTGATCCGTTTCCCACCGAAGAGCCGGGCGGACTGGAATGGGATCCCGGCAGCGAATTCGAGGGACTCTCGCCAGAGACCGTGTCCCCTTCGTCCGACACTCAACCAGATGAGCCCTCAAGGTGGTTAGAGCCTGGCGAGTCGACGCGAGTGCGTCCCCACCTGAGACGCTTGCCTTCTGGTGTTGAGCAAACGCCGTCGGTCCCTTCGGACCAGCTCAACGACCCACTCGAACAGACACAGTCGGATCCACAGGCCCAGCATGCAGCTCCACCCAAAAAGAGGACCTTCCGAGACTGGAAACCATTCGGCACAGAGCGTGGTCACTTGACCAGCGAGGCAGCGACGAGTCCCGAACAGACTTCGCCTCAGACGGGGTCCAACTCGAATCTACCGATGAGAATACCACGCAAACCGAATTCGTCGATCAAACCCGCAGCTTATACCGAGGGCTCAGGCCCTCGCTGAGTGGGGTTGCGGGTCGGTAAGACCAATGGTCTACCGGCATGAGATGCAAGGTGGGTTGTGGGAGTAGGTCTCCTCTCAACAGGCGTAGACAGTCGGTCTCAACCTGCTAAGCCCAGGAAGTCTTCCGTTGAGTAAAGCGCTAATATCCGCGAAACACTGGCGAGGGATGATGGGATTGTTACGAATCCTCTCAGCGAGCAGGTTAACGGGGCTGTACGGAGATGTTGCCGTTTGGAAACATTCCGTTCATCAATCTTAATGGATGATGGTTGGTCCTGAAGTAGCTATTCTGTTCAAGGTTCCGATTGCACTGATTGAAATTGATATTTCCCTAGGGGTTTGCGCAGTGTTGTGAAAAAACTGTCTTGACTCGTTCATGTGCTGGCACTGGGTGTGCGAAAGCGCAGCGTTGGACTTGGAGTGGGACTCGGGTTGATACATCCGATTTCTGGAGTCCCGTCGCCGTCGGTCTTCACAAGGCCATCAATTCAGTTCAAGTGCCGAGATTCACATTGAATCTGGGTGGGTTCCAGTCACACACGACTCTAGCGGGGGAGTAGGGGATATGCCTCAAATGAAATGGATGTTCCGAGCTCGGGGTTTACTGCTCACAGGCAGCTTGCTGACCAGTGGTTTGATTGGCTTGGGAGCTTTCCTCCCAGTCAGCAGTCCAGTACAGGCCCAGGCACCAGAGGTTGAACCCGTAGAGCCAGAGCCCGTGGGATCACCTCCCGCTTCGGGAGCAGATACGCTGAAGGCACTGGATACGATCCCAGTTCCCCTGCCGTCGAATCTCAATGACTTTATCACGAACCGGAGCGCAGCCATCGAATTGGGCAAGGCCCTGTTCTGGGACGTGCAGGCGGGCGGCGACGGCGACACGGCGTGTGCCTCGTGTCACTTCCACGCGGGTGTCGATAATCGGACCAAGAATACCCTGAATCCTGGATCAGGACCGTTTCGTGGAGCCAATGCTCAGTTGAATGCCAGCGATTTCCCGTTCCATCGTCTGCGGAATCCTGATCAGAAGCCCAGCGACAACAGCAGCAGCAACGACAACAGCAACCCGACGGTATTCGATACCGGTGAAGTTGTGGGATCCCAAGGGGTCGATAAGACCACATTCCGGGGGATCAACGATGTGGCTCGTCGAGACCGTGGCGATTCTGTCCCTGACGGCACGTTCAATGCTTTCGGAGTCAACAATCGCCAAGTCACTGGACGAAACACCCCCTCGATCATCAACGCGATTTACAACGACCGCAACTTCTGGGATGGCCGGGCCAATCACTTCTTTAATGGCGTGAACCCGTTTGGAGACATGGACCCGGATGCCAAGATTTGGGTGGCGAGTTCGAGCGGAGCCCTGTCTCAGATTCGCATTCTGCTGAACAATGGGTCTGCCGCTTCTCAGGCCGTCGGTCCTCCAAACAATGATGTCGAAATGAGTTGGGACGGACGTACGTTCCCAGAACTCGGTCGGAAAATGCTCGCCTTGCGTCCTCTGTTCCAACAGAAGATTCACGCGAAAGACAGTGTGCTGGGAAGGTATGCGGACGGCACATCGGGCTTCAGAGACCAGAATCTGAAGTACGCCGCGCTCGTCAAGAGTGCCTTTCCGGCGAAGTATTGGAATTCCTCAAGGACAACCCCGGATGGCTTCACTTTAATGGAGCAGAACTTCTCGCTGTTCTGGGGCCTGTCGATCATGATGTATGAATCGACCCTCGTCTCTGGCGACAGCCCGTTTGACCGCTTCGCCAAGGGGGATGAATCGGCCCTGACTGCGGAGCAGAAGGAAGGTCTGAGGATCTTCACCCACGAGGGCCAATGCTCAGCTTGCCACTCTGGTCCCGAGTTCACCGGAGCCACAGTCAGCGAACGGCGGCACTCGGATCCCCTCAGTCAGCAGTTGATCGAGAAGATGCTCATGGGAGATGAGGCCGAAGCCTTCTACGACGGCGGCTTCTACAACATCGGTGTGCGTCCGACAGCGGATGATCTGGGTGTCGGTGGTGCTCATCCGACTCTGGGGCCTTGGTCCTACAGCCGTCGCAAGCAGCAAGGCCGTAGCGTCAATCTCAGCGGGCAGAGCGTCTCGATCGGACCTAACGACCGCTTGGCCGTGAACGGAGCCTTCAAAACTCCGACGCTTCGCAACATCGAACTGACCGGCCCGTACATGCACAACGGTGGCATGCGGACCCTGACCGAAGTGGTCAAGTTCTACGCCCGTGGCACTGACTTCCACAAGCGAAACCGCCAGGACATCGACCCCGATGTCAGCGGGATCGAAGAAATCCGGGGCGATGAAGCGAAGATCCAGGCTGTGGTCGCGTTCCTCAAGTCGCTGACCGACGACCGCGTCCGCCGTAAGGCCGCACCGTTCGATCACCCTTCGATCGCGATTTACGCGGGTGCTCGTGGAGCGATCGAAGGTCAGTCGATCGAAGACGGAATCATCCTGCCCGCTGTCGGCAAGAACGGCACCACGCCGATCAAGCCCTTCGACGAAGTGTTGAAGTAAGCGGAATTCTCAGGAAGTGAACTTGTGACGCAAAGGCACGTTGCGAAAGCAACGTGCCTTTGGTCGTTGGAAACCGTTGGAGTCTAGTGTCCCGTCAACTCTTGATCTTGGGGTTGAGCCAGGCACGCGCGGGAGGGCGAAGCTCCGGCTGAGCCGCGAGCCAGGGGAGGCGTCGACTCGCAGTCGCGGCTCGGCGGGAGCCTCGGCCTCCCGAGGGAGGCGGACCCCTAAATCTAGCCTTGATGGACCACTAGCCATCAGGTTGCCTCTTCCGGGGAGCATTCGCCACATGGCGATCTCCAGCCCCCTCTCTCCCGCGAGCGACATCCATCCCACCGGTGGACACATTGCGGGGGAGAGGGGGCAGAAAAAGCGCCGGATTGGCGTATGCGTTTCTCTTCCGCGTGCATGCCGTGTGGCATTTCGGCAACAGACGATGTGGTCTCCACGCCACATCCGGTCGCTGGCTGGCCGCTAAAAGCTGACCGCTGACGGCTCCTCCTCCGAGGCACCCCATTTGCAGCGATCCCTTCCATGAACCTCGCGTCGGTCCTCCTGAAGCATCGTCTCATTACGGGCGAGCAAGCCGAAATGCTGGCACGTGCGCCGATGGTGCGCCTGGACCAAGTGGTCGGTGAGTCGGATCTGGCCACTGAAGACCGAGTTCTGCAAGCGATGGCGTCCGAGTTCGGTATGGAACTGGTGGACCTGTCTCAGGCGACAGTCGACCGCGAGTTGCTTCAGAAGTTCCCCAGTGGTGAACTCTTTCGACATAACATGTTGCCTCTCGGTCAACGAAACGGTGTGGTGCGAGTTGCGACCAGCGATCCCCTCGATCTGGAGGGGCTGGACGAACTCGCCGTTCAATCGGGCTTCCGCATCGATGCCGTCCTCGCCCGTCGCGACCAGATCGCCGCCCAACTCAAAGACTTGCTCGGGGTCGGAGGCGGAACAGTTCGTGACCTCGTCTCGCAATCGACCGACGAAGACGAGTCCTCGGTGTCCAACTTCGAGGACGGCACGCTCGATGGCGGAGCCCAAGCCTCGTCGGTCGTGAAACTGGTCAACGAGTTGCTTCTCGAAGCGATCGAGCAGCGGGCCAGCGATATCCACTTGGAACCCGCTGACCAGGGAATCGAGGTCCGCTACCGCGTCGACGGCATCCTCCGTTCGCAACCGGTCCCGCCCGAGATCCACCGCTTCCGGGCCGCCATCGTCAGCCGCCTGAAGATCATGGCCCGGCTCAACATCGCCGAGAAGCGATTGCCGCAGGACGGTCGCGTGACCCTCACCGTCGGCGGACGCGACATTGATGTCCGTATGTCGATCATCCCCATGCTGCACGGCGAGGGGATCGTCATGCGACTGCTCGACAAGTCGCAGAAGAAGTTCGACCTGTCGCTCGTAGAATTGCCCGATTTACTCCGCTCCACCTGGGACCATCTCATTCGCCGACCGCACGGCATGGTCCTTGTCACTGGACCCACCGGCAGCGGAAAAACGACCACGCTCTACTCCTCGCTGGCCGAAGTCGCCAGCCGCGACATCAAGATCATTACCGTCGAAGACCCCGTCGAGTACCAGCTCAAGGGCGTCAACCAGATTCAGGTCCAACCGAAGATCGGCCTGACCTTCTCCGCAGGTCTGCGGAGCATCTTGAGGCATGACCCCGATGTCATCCTCATCGGCGAAATCCGCGACCACGAGACCGCCGTGAGCGCCATGCAAGCCTCACTCACCGGACACTTGGTCCTCAGTACGCTGCACACGAACGACGC
>JANOKO010001234.1:0-1876 GCA_031419335.1 Planctomycetota bacterium | reverse complement strand
AGTCGCCCCCATCCACCGCCGCCACCACCCGCATCCGCAAGTCCACCGAATATGGCTTCCCCATCGCAGTCCTCCTTGACTGGCGGGACTCTAGCAAAGCCCGTGAATCGGCTGAAGAGGAATTACGAAAGTGCTCTAGTGAAAGCTTCCACGCTTGAAGCCACTCCCAAACACGCTGGCGCTCTCAAAACTGCTCACTCGATTCTCTTGACCAGTCACCCGCTCACTCTCCCGCTGCTCAATCGTTCGATGCTCTGACAATCGAAACGCATTCTTCGTTCTGATCGCGAGACCATCCAGCCGCGTCGAAGACGCAACTTTCAGCAAAGGCGCTCTCACGGAATTGTTCGCCTGGGTGGTGAGTACGGGGAGGCAGAATTCATGGGTTGCTCATGCATGCGTCGTAGCTGTAGCGACTCACGATCAAACCAGACCGAGCCGTGTCGAGCCCGTAGCTCTAGCATGAATTCCACATCCCGCTGGTCCTCTCGGACGGTGAACTCGATGGCGACCAAGGTCCAGTCATTTGTCCCGACCAGTTCATTCGATCGTCCCGTTTGCTGTCGGCGAATCCCGGCCCCGCGCCCCTGATCTTCCGGAACCGGGATCACGCTGTCGGTCTTGATCCGGGCCTCGAACCGGTAGTTCCCCTTCGGCAGCAGCACATGCCGACGCCAGGACGACGAGTAATCGCCGAACGGCTCGCGCGTGATCGTGTAACTCGCCACTCCGGACTCCTCGACCTCTTCCAGCTTCGCGTCCTCGGCTTCCACCGACGCAGACCAATCGGTGAGGTGGACCACTTCCCGGTCGTCGAACTCCAACGGCGTCGGCATTCCGTTGTGGACCAACTCCTCCAGAGCCTCGGCACGCTGGGTCAGCCGGTCCTTCAACTCGTTGATCCGGTCCCCGTGAGCTGTGGCCTGATCCGTGTTGATCGTCTCCAGCAGTGGCCTCAACCGTTCCCGCTTCTCATCGATCTTCGCCGTCCAGCGATCCACCGGTTGCAGCAGCGGGATCAGAGTCTTCAGGCGTTCCCGGTATCGCACCCGCCACTCATCATTCTGCATCACCGCCGCAGCGAGCAGCGGGGAGGTGTGGTCGTAGACCCCGGCTCCCGAGTCGCCGAAGAGCTGGTCCATGCCGTGCGGCAGGAAGACGGCCTTTCCCTGGGAAGGGAAATAGACCCGGTAGTTGTTCATGTTCAGTGTGTAGCCGTCCCAGTGTCCGCACAACCTCTCGACCGCCATGAAGGTCAAGAACCGGTCGATGTCGACCCGCAAGGCGATTGCCTGCCAGCGGAGCTGCGGGTCGGGCTGGTAACACGCGGCGGCCAGCCCGACCAAGTCGGCGCGGTTGTCGGGATCATCCCCGGAGTCCATCTCAAGTACCGCGTCGATGTCCTCCACAAAGCCTCCGTCGTACAAGTTGCCATCATTGTCCTGGAACGACCGCTTGAGGAACGGGCCATCGAACCCCTCGCGCAAGACATAGACCCCCATGTCCCGGTCGTTGATCCAGAGTCGCACATGCCCAGCACGAGGCACCGGATACCCCGCCTCACGAAACAGTTCCGCCCCCAGCCACTCGCTCAGATACGATTCGTCCTGCACCGCATTGTTCAGGTGCAGCTTCTCCATGCCATGCCAGTGCTGCCCCTTCTTGTACTTGTCGATGTTGAGCGTCAGTCCGGGCCGGTCGTCAAAGTCGCGGTAACTCCCGGCGGCCCCCTTGAGCTTCACGCCGATGCTCTTGAGCGTGGTCGTCTGGTCCTCGATGAGCGAACAGCGAACGTAGTCGCGCGGGGCGTCCCGCAGCTTCTGCTGCCCCTCGCCGTCGATGACCAGCTTGAGTTCCGGGATGACGCCGGACTCGA
>JANOKO010001233.1:0-5765 GCA_031419335.1 Planctomycetota bacterium | reverse complement strand
AGAGCGAGCTGATCCGCCGCATCGTGTCGCAAGACGCTGAGTCGCTCATGCCTCCGCCGAGCCAGAACAAGCCGGTCTCCCAAGCTCAGATCCAGACGTTGAAGCAGTGGATCACCGAGGGGGCCCAGTACGAGACTCATTGGGCTTTTACGCTTCCGGTCAAAGCGACATTGCCCGAGGTGGGGACGACACATCTGGTCGATGCCTTTGTGATCGACCGACTTCAGCAGAAACAGTGGGCTCCAGCGCAGCGGGCGGAGACAGCAGCTCTTTGCCGCCGTGTGTACCTCGACCTGACCGGTCTGCCCCCATCGCCTCAGGAGTTGGCCACCTTCGAAACGGACGGCTTCGAAGCCACCGTGAAGACGCTGTTAAGCAGTGAGCGATATGGTGAAAAGTGGGCTCGGCACTGGCTCGATCTGGCTCGCTACTCCGACACCAATGGGTACGAGAAAGACTTGCAGCGTGAACAGTGGGCGTGGCGCGACTGGGTCATCAATGCCGTCAATCGCGATATGCCGTATGACCAGTTCCTCGTCGAGCAGATCGCCGGAGACCTGCTCCCGAATCCCACGCAGCCGCAGTTGATCGCCACCGGGTTCCTCCGCAATAGCATGATTAACGAAGAAGGGGCCATCGTCGCCGAGCAGTTCCGGATGGTCGAAATGTTTGATCGCATCGACTGCATCGGAAAGGCGGTCCTCGGCCTCTCGACACAATGCGCCCAGTGCCATACGCACAAGTTCGATCCGATCACGCATGACGAGTATTACGGGCTGTTCGGGTTCTTGAATAACACATACGAGGCCCAGTCGTGGGTCTACACGCCCGAGCAACTCCAACAACTGTCTGACATTCAACAGAAGATCGCCACTGCCGAGGGCCGTATTCGCGTAGATCGCCCACAGTGGGAGGCGGAACTGGACGCGTGGGCTGCGGACCTGACCTCAAAACAGGTCGCCTGGCAGCCACTCGAAGCGATCGAGATGGGGAGTATCAGCGGTCTCAATCACCCCACTCAGGAGGCCGATAAATCGCTCCTCATGAAGGGGCACACCAGCAATGATGTATTCCTGATCGCCACGCCGGTCCTGAAGGGTATCACCGGACTCCAACTGGAAGCGCTGCCGCATCGCGACCTCCCTCAAAGCGGCCCAGGCCGCAGCCGCAATGGCACTTGGGTCATCCAGGAAGTCGAAGCCTTTATCAAGAAACCCGACAGCAAGGAGTGGGAGAAGCAGAAGCTGGTCAATGCCACAGCCGATTTCTCGGAAGCCGATGTGAAGTCAGCGGATGGCAAGAAAGCGACCGGTCCAGTCGCTTATCTGATCGATGGAACCGATGAGACCAGTTGGAAGGCCGATCGTGGTCTCGGTCACCGCAATCAAGCGGGCGTTGCCGTGGTGCAATTCGAGAAGCCGCTCGACTTTCCCGACGGCACACAACTGAAGGTCTCGTGGCGAATGGGCGACATGCTGGGGTGTGGCCGCTTCAGCATCACGTCGGCACTCAGTCCCACCGCTCCGAGTGTCGATCACACCGCCATGTTGGCCCTGGCGACCTCGGCTGAGCAGCGGACCACCGACCAGACGCTCGCCCTCTTCACCGCGTGGCGAATTTCAGTCACAGAGCTGAAGACCATCAACGATGAGATCGAAGCACTGGTGAAGACACTCCCGTTTGCAGCGACTTCCATTCTGCACATGGCCGAACGCGAAGCCACGAACCCGCGAGCGACCCATCTTCTGGAGCGAGGGAGTTGGGATCAACCACTTCATCCCGTCGAACCGCACACTCCGGTCGCCTTTCATCCCTTCCCGGAAAATGCACCGCGCAACCGACTCGGCTTTGCCATGTGGCTCGCCGATCGACGCTCTCCGCTCACCGCGCGGGTGGCTGTGAATCAAGTCTGGCAGTCGATCTTTGGTGTTGGTCTCGTCGAGACCGCAGAGGACTTCGGCACGCGGGTTCCCGTCCCAGAGTACCGCGATCTACTCGACTGGCTGGCGGTCGACTTCATGGAGCATGGGTGGAGCCGCAAGCATCTGATCCAGACGATCGTCACGAGCGCGACCTATCAACAATCATCCGTGGCAACCCTAGAGTCTATGGAGCGAGATCCCCGCAATCTCTGGCTGGCCAGGGGGCCGCGCTTTCGCGCGGAAGCCGAGGTCATCCGCGACATCGCACTGACAGCTGCGGGGTTGATGACTCACAAGTTTGGAGGTCCGGGGGTGATTCCTCCCGTGCCGCAAAACGTGCTCGATTACAACTATGTCTACCCGACCTACTGGACACCCGCGACTGGCCCGGAGCGCTATCGCCGTACGGTCTACGGCTTCCGCAAGCGGTCGATGCCCGATCCCGTGATGTCAAACTTCGACGGCCCGAACGGCGATCTCTCCTGTGCCCGTCGTATCCGTTCGAACACGCCTTTGGCAGCGCTCACCAGCCTGAATGAGATCATCTTCGTGGAGGCCGCGCGGGCACTCGCTTTGCGTGTGTTGCGCGAGGGCGGCACCGCTGACTCGACCCGTGCTGACCACGCCTTTCTGCTCTGCACCTCGAGGCGTCCGAGCAGTTCCGAACGAGATGAGGTGCTGAATCTCCTCCAGTCACGCCGGCAGCGCATCGCCGATGGCTGGCTCAACCCACGCGAGGTCACGACCGGCGATCCCGCGACCTTACCCGCACTCCCCGAGGGAACCACCCCTCAAGACGCTGCTGCCTGGACGCTTGTCGCCCGTGTATTGTTGAACCTCGACGAGACGATGTCGAAGAACTGACGTAGGAGAGCGGATACGGAAAGCCTATCGAGTAGGACGGCCTTTCCAGGCCGTCCACGTGCGAATCTCGTGGCGAGACGGCCTGGAAAGGCCGTCTTACAGAGTCAGACGACCCGTTCTCTACACACTGCATTCGACTTCGATACTCCCCCCAGGAGCCATTCATGAACGTCCAACAACTCCAAGCCGCCCAGGCCAACTCCCTCAGCCGTCGCTGGTTCCTCAGCGACTGTGGCATCGGCATCGGCGCGATCGCTGCGGGGGCGCTGCTGTCGAGTGACCTGACACCGACTCTGGCTGCTGGCAGCACCAACCCGCTCGCCCCGCGTCAGCCACACTTTCCCGCCAAGGCCAAACGGGTCATCTACATCTTCCAGGCCGGTGCCCCCAGCCACTTGGAGCTGTTCGACAACAAGCCCGAGCTGACCAAACGCGATGGTCAGATGCCGCCCGCCGAACTTCTCCAGGGCTATCGCGCGGCATTCATCAATCCGAATTCCGCGTTGCTGGGGCCCAAGTTTAAGTACGCGAAGCATGGTCAGTGCGGCATGGAACTCAGCGAGGTATTGCCTCATACCGCGAAGATTGCGGATGAGATTTGCCTGATCCGCAGCATGCAAACACCTGCGGTGAACCACGCCCCGGCTCAGATCATGATGAACAGTGGGACACAGCAGTTCGGTCGTCCGAGCTTCGGATCATGGACGCTCTATGGACTCGGCAGCGAGTCTGTAGACCTGCCGGGATTTGTGGTCTTGACCAGTGCCAAGGGAACCAGTGGTGGAGCCAGCAACTACGGATGCGGATTCCTGCCGACGATGTACGGAGGCGTCCCGTTTCGCAGTGCTGGCGATCCCATGTTGTACCTCTCCAACCCCCGGGGAATCGATGCCGAGACCCAGCGGGCCTCGCTTGACTCGCTAAACCGTTTGAATGACCTTTCGCTGCAAGCGGTCGGCGATCCCGAGATCGCCGCGCGGATCCAAAGTTATGAGATGGCCTATCGGCTCCAGACGAGTGCCCCGGAACTGATGGATCTGGGCCGCGAGACTCCCGAGACTCTGACCCGTTACGGTATCAAAGACGCGAAGGAGTCGAGTTTTGCCCGCAACTGCCTCCTCTCTCGCCGGTTGATCGAGCGCGGCGTCCGCTTCGTCCAACTGTTCCACGAGGCGTGGGACCAACATGGCAACTTGACCGCCGGAGTGAAGCAGAATGCTCTCGACACCGACCAAGCGAGTGCTGCCCTGGTGACGGACCTCAAGGAACGCGGCCTGCTCAATGATACGATCGTGATCTGGGGCGGCGAATTTGGACGCACCCCGATGGTCCAAGGCGGCAACGATGGTCGCGACCACCACAATCGCTGCTTCAGCATCTGGCTTGCAGGCGGCGGGATTAAGGCGGGCCACACGTACGGCCAAACGGACGAACTCGGCTTCAACGTCGCCACCGATCCGGTCCAAGTCCACGACCTGCATGCGACGCTGCTGCATCAACTGGGCTTCGACCACACCCGCTTAACCTTCCGCTCTCAAGGCCGCGACTACCGGCTGACCGATGTGCAGGGGGAGTTGGTGAAAGGAATCTTGTCGTAAGATTCAGACATCGATTCGCAGCAAGCACGATGAAGTGAGACCGCGACGCAGACAGGCTCAGCCTTTGATCACGGGTTCGCCTGCGCCACCTGTTTGGCCTTGAGGGCCTTCAGTGCTCGGCGGAACTGGTTTTTGGTTTCTGCGTGCGTTTCGCGTTCCCAGGCCCGAGTTTCCAGCTCCACGGCTCGGTTCAGGTCACCCGAGACTCCCACGAGGTGAGCCAGTGTGTCGAGGATCGGGTTGTCCTCGGGGGCGAGCTGTGCAGCACGCTCAGCTCCCACGAGGGCGGCAGCAATCAGCGGCTCGGGGACAGTGGTGTCGGCCTTGTTGGTCTCTTCGTACACCTGCCAGCACATCCCATTTAACACGTTGATGTGGAACATGTCGGCTTGATCGACTGTGTGGGTCGTTGTCGTCAGGATCTCTTGAGCGCGGTCGTATCGCCGGAGTTTCATGAGAACCTGAAACCAAATGTGATGCAGTCGTCGCTTCTGCGCGGGAGTGGCTTGCGGGCACGCCTTCTCCAATTCGTTGGCGCACTTCTCATAATCGCGGGCCTTGTATTCCCGAATGGCCGGTGCCAGGAAGATCTCTTCCTCCATTTCCACTTCGAAGCCATTCAACTGTTCGAGGAGTTCGGGGGTCTTGCGAAAAAGCTCCGTGAGCCGCGGCTTCTCCTTGACCCACATGGCTCTGGCCGCATCATATTCGCCCTCTCGGGTCAGTGTTGATACTCGAGTATTGAATATCCCCCACGTTTGCCAGTTCGTGAACTGCGCCAGAAACGCAGCTCGATCCCATGTCCCATCGAGAATCTCTTTCAGGGCCCGATCGAGGCCCATCGGATGACCGATCCATTCGATCTCGCCCGTCTTTCCCACGAGGAATGCGCTCGGAATTCCGCGTCGTCCGGCAGCCTCATGGTAGCCCAGATACGCCGATCGATCGGGATCGGTCGTCAGGGAATAGCCCCCTGTCAGTTCGCCATAGGTCTGCTCTTTCGCTCCCTCGGGTACGGGTACGGCACCTTTGAGAAACTCGTTAACGGTCTCCGGTTCTTCGTCGCTGATGCTGATCACCTGGACCCCCTGGTCGCGGTATCTCATCTGAATCTCGGCGAGGTGGGGCATGCTGGCAACACACGGGCCACACCAAGTGGCCCAAAACTCCACCACATAGACCTTTCCCGGCTCGAATTGTTTGACGGGCTGAAGTCGACCGTCCCCGGAACTCAGCCAATGCTCGATGTCCAGTTCCGGGGCCTTGGAACCGATGGTCAGCAGCGGAGTGCCGGGCTGTGCGTGGACAACGCTGACCCACATGTGACCGCACAAGAGAACGATGGCCAGAGGTCGAAACAGTGAATTGAGCATCAAGGCAC
>JANOKO010001232.1:0-7120 GCA_031419335.1 Planctomycetota bacterium | reverse complement strand
GCGTCCGGTTTGATTAAACCGCATTGGAGTTCTTCTCAATTCCGAAGCGCTCATGACCGTGAGAGACCCACTGCTCCGGGTGGGTGACCCTGTAGACGATAGCCCGTGAACAATCGGAGCTGCATTTGCAACCAGAGGGGTAGGTCTGAGGTATGCCGTCATCCTACAGTCCCCACGACGCTGTGACGCTCTTAGAAATCTGACCGACACGCCGTGATCAAGCAATCGTACTCGCCACCACGGGTCATGTCGTGTGTGCATCAGGAAAGTAGGCAGCGGCAGATAGACCGCACAGTGCCTCATGCCGCAAAGTTTGTGAGCCGCAGATGAACGCAGATGAATACAGTGGAACGACTGATCGAGAACGAATAGCTCTCATCGCATCGCTTCGCCTCTTCATCTGCGTTCATCCGTGTTCATCTGCGGCTCACGAACTCCTGGATTTCTCCAGGCCCCGTGCCTTGTTTCCATCAGCGGCTTGAGCAGTACGCCTCGCGAGAACCCGCGAAGAAGACGGCCAGTCAGTACTCTCCGCGCCTTCGTGTGAGGCACTCTGAATTCCGGATTCGACTCACGCAGCCGTCTCATCGGCGAGTGGTCGACCAGCAATCCATTGGTGAATGTCGTGAGCTGCCCACTTTCGAGAGGCACACACGGGTCATGTTGTAACCGACTTCTGGCTCAGAAATCGTCCGCCGCTGATGAACATGCCATTATCGCAGGGCATGCACCACTCGAGCTTGACGCGGTATTCGAACTGTCGTGTTTCGCTCGCCATGCGGACGGTGATATCGCCGGGAGTGACATATCCCCGGTGCAACATGCCGATCCCGAAGCGGCTGATCTCGCGAGTCATGGCCGAGACCGAATTGCCTCGAATCGTCTGGATTTCTGCGGGGACGGAGAGTTCCAGACGCTCGGCATTTCGAGCGTGCTCCACATCGGATTTCCCGATGCTTTCCAGAACCAAGCGGAGATCGTCCATCGTGGGGCGTGACCAAGGGTCGGAAATCATCGCGGGGCTCGTTAAGAAATGACCGAGGGAATCCAGGGAACACTGTTGCGAATTCCCCACAAAACCATAGCTCGCGGACGTGAGTGCGGAGTTCTGCATTTCCCTGAAATTGAATTCGAGCGGCAATTGATCGATCTGCGGATCCACCCGAGACGACATGTCGTCTTTTTGAGACATGTGATCTCCTCGATGACTGTCCCACGATTCCCTGTCGGACTTCGGACAGAGAGGCTTCACGACACCTGACCCAGCGAATCGTGTTTGGGTCTACCCACTGACATCTCAGCAGGCAGCCTTTTTTGGGGGATTCAAGTTCTCTGGTGATCCGCGAATAGCGATCCCCAGAAAGGGCAGCTATCGACATCTCCTCCAAAGTCGCCGGATTCTCCGAATCCGGTGTCGCCCCCGAATCGCTATGGAAAGCCAGTCGTTCGTCTTCTCCACTCCGTCCCGATTGGCCTTTGTGGTATCGCACCTCGAAGTTCCGAGCCACCTGGCTGGTGAGCTGTTCCAGCAAAGCTGCTAAAACGCTCGCTACACGTGGGTCTACAATCATCAGTTCGTGAGTCGACTCAACCGGAATCTGATTCACAGTTCCCTGTGTGTGATCCGAAGCTGGGTCGCTTGTGTGGGTGCCATATTGGCCAGCGCCGCTGCATCGGGCACGGCATGCAACAGCAATCGATCGTCGAGCTGCTTGATCAGGCGGGAGCGGAGCATGCGGGAATCTCCGGAAAGAACGCTGAGAGTTGCGAGTCAGAAGCTATCGCTCCTCGCACAGCGATTCGCCGCTGATTGAGAGGATGAACGTAACGCGGTGCAGCGGGTCTTCCAAGCACATTGCCTCGGAGTGAGACGCGGGGGGAATTGAGGCGAGACGCCTGTTTCTCTGGAGAGACAGTGACTGAGCGCGAGCCTGGATCTCTTGGCGAGTGCCCAACTTTGGGCGAATTCGAGATGGTCGAGTCATGATTCACTCCGTCAGCATCAGATGCGGTGAGATGAAGCAAGCCTGTGTGGGCCGCTCAGGGTCTCACCCGAACGTGATGATCAACGCCAACAATCGTCAGGCTGGGGTTCGCGCGCAAGGCCGTTTTCCCGGGCAACCTCATTGATCATTTCTCCATCGGCAGAGCACGCCGGGAGGCTCAAATGGTTAGGTCTGTAAACGCGATAATCAGATATCCAGAGTCCCGATTCGCAACCCTGCGGGGTTCCACTGCAGTCGCACCTGAATCCACATTGAGATCGAAGGGTGCAGGGATCTCATGTCGATTCTTGGAAAGTGAGAATCGCAACTCGACAGATCCCAAGTCGAATTCCCGCGAGCGCTGACGACCTGAATCCTGAAAGGCACGGCATGGTTGCCGATCTCAGACTCAATTCAGAGAACACCGACATGCCACTTCGCGAACGAATCCGGTTCGCCTTGATGGAACAGAAAAGGCACGTCATGTGGGCGTCGGCTGTGTCGAATGCCAAGGTGCGTGACCTCAACTCGGCTCAAGGCCGCAGCCGAGCTTCTCGGCCATCTGTTGGAGTCGAGGATCCGATATTCGGAACACATGTCACGGTTGAGTTGTCTAAAACCTTGCCATCTGGATGCATTCATGTCGGTGGGCGATCAGATTGCCAGCGCTGAGGAGTGTCTGAGTGCCATCGAAAGTGAACTTTTCATGAACGACTGCCCAGAGCCGGACTCGGTGGTCTTCGCCACAATCATGCAGACGTATCTTGTCACTCTCGCCCATCAAAACCGGAGTCCTCATCAAAGCATGTTGCGCCTTATGGGAGAGCCTGTTGGCTAGCAGACCGTTGAAAAACGTGGCATGGGCAGCCTGCCCATGCGTGAGTCTCAAGGAATCACGGGCTGTGAGCGTTGCCTGATCGGTCTCGTCGATGGAATCGCAGGAGTGAGCGATGGCACAGTGGGCATTTCCGATGGTGGCTGCCGTCATGAGTCTCACCGGACCGGAGGATGGGTATGCCGAGCGGATAGCTCATCAGAGCTTTCATGTTCATGTCTCGCCACGGATGGCGATTCGATGTCCCACGCTGGGACTCGTGCCTCCGCTGCTCCCGCTTGACAGACAGATTCCTGTTCACCTGCATGCCTGGGACATTGCGACCAACTCACGTTGCGGAGCCACCATTCAGATGACCACCGAGCAGAGCTTTCATGCCGTCAATGACCCTCGTGAGAGACTCGATGCTCAATTGGAACTCAAGATTCTCAGCCAGTCTCCCACCGGAAACTGGATTGTCACGCATCCGATCGCCGCGACCGATTATCGGTCCGGTGAAGAGATCGTCCAGGTCCAAGCCTGTACCTTCCATCCAGGGTCAGTGGCCCTTGGTTTGACAGTGAGAAGCCTGGGAGATGATACGTTGACTTCACGGGGTGGTGCATACGAGGCCACGGTCGTGGCCACAATCACTGCGCATTGATGAGAGTTTCGTGTTCGCCCCCTATGACGAGCTGCTGCCGACCGGCATCGGATCGCACCCCTTGAGACCAGAATGCCTCGAACGACCTGCACACTTTGTGGAAGAGACCATCCCGTGGCCTGCCTCAATTGTCCATACTGTGCCGTGATGGACGTGGAGTGGGAGATGCTCAAGGAAGATGCCGAAGCCGACCTTCAGGGGAGTCGGTGGGCTGGCGGTGATTTCGGGTTTACCCCTGCTCCGACCGAGGCAAGCCTCAGGCGGGCTACGGCACTGGTGTTGTTGTTGATGGCCGCGTGTTCATCCTGGCTGGCGATCGAATCCATGAAATCCCATCCAGGAAATCCCGGAGAGCCTGATGATACGTCACTCGCCACATCCCCGTCCGAGTGGTCACGCATACCGAGAGTCGCTCTCATCCAGCGGCGCGAAGACATTCCGATACAAGTGAGAACCCGATAATCAAACAGACTCACCTTCGCTCTGAAGGTGAACGGCGAGGGAGTCACCAGCCCGCGGCTCCCTCGCTTCCGTACATCCTCCATCATCCGTCCTGTTGTTCGATTCAGGTCAACCCAGGAATGATGACTTGTGTTGGCCACGATTCTGGAGCCTGATCCTTGCTAGACTTCATCGATCACGTGGACTCCGTCAGCGAGTCGGCATCCGAGCCGCCCCATCCCATGCGTGGTCAGTGGATGGGAGCTGAAGTTCTTATTCATACGGCGTTATTGGCACGCTGCGAAATGCTGTGTGGCTTGACGTTGTCAGTCATCAATCCCGTGGACGGAAGATTTGTCAGCGGGATTCCGAAATCCCTGGTCCAGGAAACCCCTGCTGCAATTCGTACGAAGCCCGCGGCCAATGGGGTCCATGTCATCAATCAGGGCAGTCCGGATGTCTGGATCTACTGCTTGCGAGTCCCCGGAACCGACCTGCTGGCGGGCGGCGTCCTGCTCCCATCAGCCGACACAGTCCCGGACGTGATCTGGGAGGCTGTACGTCGATCAGGATTGCCCGATTCCCAATTCAATTCGTGGAGAATTCAGCACTCGGGAATTCGCCCACAACTGGCCATGACGCTGCTCCATTCGGCTCGATCCCTGCTGGAACATGAGCAGGACATGGCACAGTCTCGACTCGCCAACACGTCGGTGGTTGAGCAACTGGGCTGTGTCTATGAAGAGATGAGTCTGCTCCAAGACTTACCCAGATTCATGCAACCCAACATCTCACCTCTGTCTCTGGCGGAAGCCGTGATGTCCCAGGCGCAGCAGATCTGTGGAACGGAAATGTCGGCATATTGTCTGCGTCATCGCGGAGCCCAGAGTCACTTGCTCAAGGGCGATTGGGGATTGGAGGGCGGGGAGATCGAATCGTTGATCTACGAAATCCTGGCGGAGTGCCCTCCAAAAATCATCGTGAAGAACCACATCGACTCATCCAGGTGGCGACACCGCTATCCACGCCTGCGTTCATTGGTGGCTGTGCCCATCTTCGAAACGGACGAGTCCCCAAGTTGGTTGGTCTTGGCCAACTCACTGACGCAACCGGAACTGGGATCGGAAGCGGCCAGTCTATTAAAATCCATCGGCCATCTGCTGGTCGCTCATGCACAGCTCTGCGAACTATTCCGTGAGCGCGAAGACATGGTGCTCGAATTCATCTGCTCACTCGTGTCGACCATTGACGCGAAGGACGCCTATACGCGAGGCCACAGTGAACGTGTCGCACTGGTGGCGAAGCGGATCGCGCAAAAATTGAGATTGCCCCCCGACGAAGTGCTCGCGACCTACCAGTCGGGACTTCTACACGATATTGGGAAAATCGGTATTGATGATGCCGTACTGAGGAAACCTGCAGCTCTCACTCCCAGTGAATTTCAGCACATGGCCTTACACCCCGAACTTGGTTACAAGATTCTCAGTCAATTGAAGTCGTTAAGACATCTCTTGGACGGGGTACTGTATCACCATGAACGATTCGATGGACGCGGCTACCCGCAACAGCTTTCCGGAAATGCGATTCCGAAGATGGCCAGGGTACTCGCCGTGGCAGACGCATTTGATGCCATGCGCAGCGACCGTGCCTATCGTAAGGGGATGAGTCAGACTGAAGTTGAACACATACTTATGCAGGGAGCAGGCACACAATGGGATCCGGATGTCGTTAACGCTTTTATAGCGGATCGGGTAGGCATTTATCGAATCTGGAATGACGCCGTTCAATGCATGATGAAGGAGTATGCACCCCCAATAGTCGGATGAACCAGAAGTCTGCAATCAATCGTTTTGATGCACTGTAATCCAGATGCTTAAAACAGAGTCTGGGGCATCCCGCCAATCGACCGCAGCACCATCCGGATCACGCTGGACGTTCGCCAGTCCAGTGACGATCGGGCTTGGGGCTCCTGTGGGATGAGTCCGGTCAATGATCTTAGTCGCTGCAACGGCTCCCAGCGCTACCACGGGGCCCGAACCAGCAAACTCCCAGGCAGTCGCCGGATTAGACGTTTCATCTCCAGCACGGTCAACGTGGCAATCACTCGGGCGGGGTCGAGAGAGCTGCCGCTGACGATCTCGTCAACATGCTGAGCATCATCGCGGACAAGGTTCAGCACCGCGCGTTCCTGGTCGTTCAGGAGCAGTTCGCGCGGGGCGTGGACGATCTCTCCTGGTTGGGCCTGGACTGGTTTGATGAGCGGCCCGAGGGACTCCAGGATGTCTTCGACTCCCCGCACCAAAGTGGCTCCATCCCGCAGCAAGTCATGGCAGCCCTGGCTGGCCAAGCTATCGATTCGTCCTGGAACCGCAAAGACTTCTCGCCCCTGTTCCATGGCATGCCGGGCCGTGTGGAGCGACCCGCTCCCCCGGTTGGCCTCGACGATAATGACACCGAGACTAAGGCCGGAGATGAGCCGGTTCCGTTGCGGGAATATCCCCTTCATCGTGCCGCGTCGCAGTGGGGATTCGGACACCAAGCAGCCATTGCGAGAGATCTCGTAGGCGAGGTCAGCATGCTCGGGCGGATAGACCTCGCCCAGTCCGGTGGCACAGACGGCAATCGTCCGTCCTCCCGCCTGCAAAGCACCCCGGTGGGCACACGCATCGATCCCGCGCGCCAGCCCACTGATAATCGTGATTCCGGCGCGGGCCAATGATCCGGCCAGCTTCTCGGACTGTTGCCTCCCATAGATTGTGCATTGCCGTGAGCCGACGATGGCGACCGCCAATTCGTCGCGCGGCTCGTATGTGCCTCTCACGGACAATACCGGAGGCGCATCACATATTTCCCGTAGCCCCATCGGATAGCCCGCACTGCCGCGCAGATGGAGTGCGACACTCATTTGTGCTGCGAGGGCGATTTCCTCTTCGGCTGCGGGGCTGGTGCGTGACTTGGTAATCTCGGCTGAGAGCTTGGGGCCGACTCCGTCCACATCCAGCAGCGCTGCACCACTGGCATTCAAGACTTCGCGGGGTGAGCCAAATCGCTCCAGCAACAACTCCATCATCCGAGGTCCAATCCCCGGAGTCAGATGCAGCCGCAGCCAGTCCATTAGATCGTCGGGCATGGCAGTGCATCTCAGGATCGGAAGAGTCAGCCAGTGGCCGCGTGACACAATCACCTCGAAGCCATACCGATAGCCTACTCGATCTG
>JANOKO010001231.1:0-1056 GCA_031419335.1 Planctomycetota bacterium | reverse complement strand
GCTGGGGGCCTACACCACGGCCGCACTGAACGTGCATTTCGGCGTGTCGCCGCAGGACAAAGACGCCTCCATTGCCACATCCCAATCGGATTTGGAACTATCGACCCTTGACTGGTGGGATCGTCCATGCAGCCTTGCAAGATACACAAACATGTCTCAGAACAGTGTTCCAGACTGCATGTATGCGGCAATCGCTGGCGCTGTTAGCTATTTGGCAGGAAGTGCTGTTTGGACTCCGTACCGACTGATCAGGGAGTACAATCGCAGTGATCTTAAGGGTGTGCGATTTGGTGTTATTGACACTGCACTAAAGCCGGTTTTCGGTCGAGTCGAACGATTCCAGCACCCTAATGGAACCACGAGTCGTTCTTTGTCTCCTGCCGAGATGAGAGAGTGGATTGCATGTGGAGGAATTGTCATTCTGTTTCTAGAGGCATCGACGCCATCGGGGGAGGCACTGATAGTTGGGCAGATGTTCTCACTGGTCGCTAGCAACGCCACACACTTTCAAGTGTGGGACACGAGAGGGTTTCAGGGTATGCTTTCGGATGATGAAATTGTGTCGGGATTCAAATGCCCGAGTGGACATAAGTTATCTCGCAGCGATTTGGAGTATAGCTTGCTGTTGTTGCGAAAGGTTGTTTGATGATCTCGCGCCGGGGTGGCGGCGGGGTGGCGCGGACGCTGTTTTGAGCGGGTGGCACGGTCTGAGGCTTTGCGAAGGCCGTGGTCTTCCGGTGATCGCCACACCCTTCGAAGACTCAGGGTGTGCCACCCGATCGCTTCACATCGCGTGCCCCACTGCTCCGAGTCTCTCACCCGTAGCGAGCGGGGCGGTGTCAGCCCCCCGTGCCCGAGCGACGTGCTTCGACTACAGCGGGGTCGGTGAGCGTGACAGCGCCGCACAGCACGGCGGACTGACGTCCAGCCGCTCGCTGTCGCTCAATGATGTCTGCCCCCTCTCCCCACAGTCACGTCCTCACTTGATGTCTTGCGATCTCGGGCGGGGTGGCCCGGACATCGCTTTGGATGTCTGGGTGACGCAGGAACAGGAGG
>JANOKO010001230.1:0-4622 GCA_031419335.1 Planctomycetota bacterium | reverse complement strand
GAGGGGGTCGAGGCCGCTCCAGTAGTAGGGGCGGCCGCGAGGATCGATCCGTTTCTCGATCGTGTCATCGTGCCGCTTGACCCCCATCGAAGCAAACCTCACCCCCACCGGTGGCTCCTCACTCGTCGGCGGAAAGTTGATGTTCCACAGTTGACCCGGCTGGGGGTACTCGACGAGCAGGCGGCGAATGAGCGGCAGCACCGAGCGGGCCGTCTGCACATAGTCGGAAGGGCACTTCGTACTTTGCTGAATCGACACCGCGATCGAAGTGATCCCGAAAAACGCCCCCTCAATTGCCGCAGCCACGGTCCCCGAGTAGAGGACGTTGATCCCGATGTTGGCTCCGGAGTTGATCCCGCTGACGATCAGATCGGGCCGACCTCCGCAGAATTCCAGCACGCCCAGCTTGGTGCAGTCCGCCGGGCTGCCGTCGACGGCCCAGCCGTAGTGCTGCCCGTGCTCATGGATCTCTTTGACCATGATCGGGTGCAGGTAAGTAATCCCGTGCCCGACTCCGCTCTGTTCGGTCAGCGGCGCAACGGTCGTGACCTCGCCCAGTTCGGTAAGCACATCGCGCAACGCCCGCAGGCCGGGGGCGTGGATGCCATCGTCGTTGACCAGCAGAATCCGCACAATGTTCTCGTTGTTGTTGGGAGGTGTGACCGCCATCCCGTGAAGAATAGAAATCCCACGGCCAGCAGCAAAGGGCACTTGTCTAAGGCCCTGATATCGAAATCGTCGAACATCTCCCGCTCCATGAGAGGCCACTCAGACGGGGCTTGAATGGTCACTTCACGAACAGGTGAGCCGGATGTGTTACGTTCGAACGCGATGAGTGTATGATGCTTTCCGTGGGTGATGTTGGTTCATCCGATTGTTGGGAGAGAATCGATCTTGAGCCACACCACACTTCGCGCTGGTCCCGCGACGAATTCCTCTGCCGATTCACCTCCGCAGCACTTCGGCCGTCGCGAGTTCATGGACTGGGTCGGGTGCGGCATCGGCGGGGCTGCCCTTGCGGCGCTGCTCTGTCCCGACACTATTCGAGCTGCGGGCACGTCCCCGGAAGCATCGTCTCCTTGGCCGCATCACCCGGCGAAGGCCAAGCGGGCGATTCATATCAACTTGTTTGGCGGTCTAAGCCAGGTCGACTCGTTCGATTACAAGCCCGAGCTCGCCCAGTATCACGGCAAGAAGTTCGGCGGGATCGAAACAGCCGATGTCTTCTTCGGTCAGATCGGGCTGCTGCGACAGAGCGACTGGGAGTTCAAGCAGCGCGGCGAATCGGGGTTATGGGTGTCGGATCTGTTCCCGCATTTGGGCGGAGTCGCGGATGAGTTGACGGTCATTCGCTCGATGTTTGCGGAGACCTCGAACCACACCCCGGCGACGTTTCAGGAGAACAGCGGGTTCCGGCTGAATGGGTTCCCGACAGCGGGGGCGTGGCTGTCGTTCGGCATGGGGGCGGAGACGGAAGACCTGCCCGCGTATGTCGTCATCCCCGACCCGCGCGGGTTGCCCGCGGGCGGGTCTATAAACTGGACCAACGGGTTTCTTCCGGCTCGGCATCAAGGCGTGATCCTTCGCAGCCAGGGCAAGGCCGTCGACGACCTCGTCCCCGCACGACCCATCGCAGCTGCGACCGATGTCGCGTCGCGCGAGTTGCTCGACCGGATGAACCGCCAACATCTCGAACGACACGGAGCTGAGGATGTCTTCTCCGCCCGCATTCGCAGCTATGAACTCGCCGCGCGGATGCAGCTGGCCGTGCCCGAGGTGACTGACCTCGCGGGCGAGACCGAGGCGATCCACCAGCAGTACGGCCTCGATCAAGACGAGACTCGTGACTTCGGGCGGTCGTGTCTCTTGGCCAGACGGCTGTTGGAGAAGGGCGTCCGCTTCGTCCAGCTCTACTCCGGCGGAGCATTCGGCTCGCCCAGAATCAACTGGGACGGTCACGAGGATATGAAGAAGAACCACGGGCAGGAGGCTGGTCGCATCGACAAGCCGCTGGCTGGGTTGATCCGCGATCTGCGTCAGCGCGGGATGCTCGAAGACACCCTGCTGATGTTTACCAGCGAGTTCGGTCGTACGCCGTTCACGCAATCAGGCTCCGATGTCCTCGGCATCGGCCGCGACCACAACCAATACGGCTTCACAACGTGGCTCGCCGGGGCGGGTCTTAAGCACGGCCTGGCCTACGGATCAACCGATGACATCGGCTGGAAAGCCGTCGAGAACCGCACCCACTGGCACGACTTCCACGCCACGGTGTTGCACCTCTTGGGCATCGATCACACGCGGTTGACCTTCTACCACAACGGGATTCAGCGACGGCTGACCAACGTGCATGGGGAGGTGATCCAGGGCGTCTTGGCGTAAGCAGATAGAGAATATCTTCCACGCCACAGGGGCTCGTCCCCGTGGTTCCCGCGCTTGTCGCTACGGTAGCGCACAAGCGCGGGAACCACCCCGACGAGTGGGGTGGCGGGGTGACGAGATTATTCCAACACTTGCTGATCCAACGGCGTATCCCCTCTCACAGACCCAGCTCGCTGCAACACAGGTGGATTGACCATGACTCGATCAGCGAAACTCTGGCGGCTGTTGATGATCGCCGTGGTGGCGTTGCCGCTGGGGGCACTGCTCTTGCAAGGAATTCAGCAGTATCGCGAGGCCACAGCGCGGCAGACGACCAAAGACCGGATGAAGCTGATTGAACTGGCCCTCCATCAGTATCACGACGCCTACCACACGTTTCCTCCCGCGTTCGTACAAGGCCCCGACAATCGCATGTGGCACAGCTGGCGAACGCTGCTGCTGCCGTATCTGGGAGAGCAGGAACTGGCGGCGAAGTATCGCTTCGATGAGCCGTGGGACGGCCCGCACAATCGCGAGTTGGCTGTGCAGTGCCCCGAGGTGTTTCAGTCACCGCACTGGGGAATCGAGCCGGGTCGGACGAATTTTTATGGTGTCATCGGACGGCGAACCGCTTGGCCCGCGCAGCATGCGATCTCGATGGAGCGAGCCCTCGATGGACTCTCAAATACGATTCACTTGGTGGAAGGACCGCCCGTCGCCCAATGGCTGGAACCTCGTGACCTTGGGGTTCGTGAATGGACGGAACTCTTCCGGAAACAATCCCTGTCATCTTCGTACATCACGTGCATGGATGGGGCTGTGCGGATGGTCAGCAAGAATATTGATCAGACTTTGCTGGTCTCCTTGCTGACTCCGCGTTACGGCCAGTTGATGTACTCCGGTCCCGACTGGCCCGCAGAGATGACGGAATCCGAGTCTCTATCGAGGACGATGGAGACTCGAAGTGTGGCGGACATGAAGCAGACCGATGTCCTGGCAACTTCATCTGAGACTCTCGATCCGACCAAGAATCTGATCTGGTGTGCTACGTTTCAGATGACCTGGGATGAACTGAGGGCTCAGGTCGGTGGAGCGGTCAAGTCCACACCGCAGCCATCCATCGTCAATCGATTGAATGCGGCACCGTTCAATCGCAAGGCGTTGGATTCCGCGACCTACTTGGCGGTTGCTACAGGTGCCAATTCTTCCGACACCATCAAACTCAAAGAGCGAATTCAGGAGAAGTTCCCTCAACTGACACCACAGATCGAGAGCCTGCCAGAAGACGGCATCGCCGACGTTCGGTTGTATGCGTGTCTCGTCAAGTCGATGCCATTCGTCGAGCAGATGGACCGATTCCCCAAACCCCTGTCTTTCAGAGACAGTGAGAAATTCTCTGATGTCATGTCATTTGGCCGAATTCCGGGTACGACGCAGGGGCTGGGCGAGATCGTCCTGCACGAACAAGTCGTCATCGGAGACTACATCAGCGATGAAGATTTCGTTTTGCTGCTGAAGACAGTCAGTCTACAAAAAGATGAGATCGTCCTAGCTAAAACGAAGCCCGGAGTTTCGCTTCAGGTGACATGGAACGCCATAGTGGGCAGACTCCAATCCCCTCATCCGCATCGAGTGCATGCGGATTTGCACGATGCAGAACGCTTGGAAGTCCCCATCCTGGAACTGGGCCTCGCGAAGCAGTTCGAGGAATTGCACGGCGTCGCTGTCGAGGGACTCGGATTTGAGAATCATATCGGCATGGCTCGTGAGTCGATTCTCTTTCGGCTCGACGAGACTGGAGCCGAACTCATCGCTGAGGCGGAGTCAATGGTTGTCGGTGAAAATGGCTTTCCCGAGGTTCCCTTCGACTCCACGAAGCCCCGCCAGTTCATCTTCGATCAACCGTTCTTCATCGCCCTGCGAGAGAAGGACGCCTCAGAGCCATACTTCCTCGCGTGGATCGCTCACCCCGAGGTCATGGTTCGCTGGACACCCGTAGACTGAGGGCATTCACACACACCAACCCGCTGCATGAGCGAGGGCGTACGAAGGTGGGGGGGGCTTTCGGCGTGAGACGGATTGACGGATTGCTCTCGACGACACCCGATCTGTACCCACAGGCGAAGCGAGGGTATCATGGCCTTTCTGGCGACGGCAGGACGATTGACGGGAAAGCATGAGGTGCGTGCATGTCATCGATCATGATTGGAACAATTCGGGGTCGCACGATTGAATTGGATCGCGAGACAGGCTTTGTCGAT
>JANOKO010001229.1:0-7349 GCA_031419335.1 Planctomycetota bacterium | reverse complement strand
CGAAACACTGCTGGCAGCTGTTGGCCAAGTGCTTCTTCAATCCGCTTGAGATCGCATTCGGTCATAGATTGCAGTACGGGTTGGCTCATGAAAGCCCCATTCGAGAATTGCTGCCTGTCTGTGGACGAACTCGCGTTAGGCAGAATCGTGCTCTGTCGATCCCCGACGAGGATTCTGACGATCTTTGGAATGCCCGTCGGATGGCGTCTTCCGAAGGGGCGGGGCATCCTGAACTTGTGCCGATTCTGGCGTGTTCGGCCCAGTTGTCAATAGGGCACCTGCCGGACTTCACTGATGATCATACTTCGACTGTAGTGCAGACGCACCATTCGGGCCACGAGCGATGTGTGTGGTGCATGGCTGGCCAGAAGGTCCATCGAGGAAGTGTGTGCGGCTGGGAGGGCGAAGCTCCTGCTGAGCCGCGACTTCGAGAAAACCTGGCTCCCGCGCAGGCGGCTCGGCAGGAGCCTCGCCCTCCCGAAAGGACAGATTCGCAAACTGGCCAGCCGTGGTGTCGTGGGCCTGCGCCCAAAGCGGCTGGTCTCCACCCTACGTCTGTCCGCTCGATGGAGGGGTTAGGTTTCATTTGCGGTACGGATGCTTACGGCCCAACAGAGGCTGAAGGGCCTTGAACTTCTTCGATGCACCGTCCTGCCACGGCCAGACTCCGGACGTTGTGGGGTAAATGAGTTGCACCACGGAGTAGGCTGCCCCTTTGTAGAACCGCGAGCAGCCCAGTGTGTACTCGGTCAGCAGCTTGGGCTGAGCCGGTTCCACATAGATGTTGAACCCTTCCAGAAAATCCGCGTACGGCACTCCTCTATCAAACTTGACTCCCTGGCGGACCTGGTCGTTGTACTCGTTGATCAGGAAGTGACCCAGGTCTGGACTCAAGCCAATGACGATGGCTTCGGGAGCCTCTGTCGAGGCCTGAATGCCGATGGAGTACGAGAACGTCGGCAGCTTGTCCTCTGGGTCGAAGACGCTGACGACATGGCAGCCGTACTTTCGCACGTGATTCGCGACGCTCCGATCGCTCGCCGCTCGAAGTTTGTTCGCCTCTTTCTGGCTCCTCGTGATGAGTTGTTGAGCCCGGGACTTGGTGGTCGGCAAGCCTCGACTCTTGAGCAATGCTGCAAGAGTCCCATCGCTCCTCCAAATCGCGTCCGACTCCGTCAGTGCTGTCAACACGTCTCTTTGCATTTCCGTCAAATCATCATGTGAGACAGTCGATCTCTTTCGCGGAAACACCAAGGCGATCATCGCATGTCCGAGTTCGTAGAACTGATCGTCTGCCTGGAGGTAGCCGATCAATGCGGGAATCAATTCTGTGACATCGCATGACCGCAGATTCTGGAGGGCCAGGACCACGTCTTGTTGAACATCATTTCCGTCGCATACGTCCGAGTATTGATCGCAAAGCTTCTCGTACTTCGAAAGCTGATCTTCGTCGTACGAAGCACGCAAAAGAGAAAACAATCCGTCCAAGGTGGTTTGACTTGGCGAGGTCTTGGCGGCCTTCAAGGCATGCAACGTTTGTTTCAGCGTCGGGATGGTCATGGAAACGACTCACATGGGGGTAACGACTGCGGCAACCCGGCGGCGGCCGAGATCTGTAGGGTGGAGAGAAACGGGGCTGGTTCGCGGGCGAAGCGGAGCTTCGAGGATATGCGGTCCCAAGCGGAGCTGGGGACCGAGTTCACTCTCACCGTGTCACGCGGGACGAGCGTCCATCACCTGTTGCAATAGTCCGATCGCCGCTTGCATCGCGGGTTGCGGAATCGCGTGACCGCCGGAGAACTCCACGAACTGGACGATCGCCCCTTGATCCTCCAGTAGCTTCTTTAATTCCAGCGATAACGAGTAGGGCAGGATCACATCGCTCCGTCCGTGCGACTGCACGATGGGCAACCCTTGCAGGTTTGCCGAGGGCTGCTTCCACTCTGACTCGTTGATGAGCGTGCCCGAGAAGAGGATGGCACCACCAATCGGTTCCGGGAGATGCTGTAGCGTCTCGACGGTCAGCATCGCCCCCTGTGAGAATCCGCCGAGGACGAACTTCGACCACGGGAGGCTGGTCTCCGCTTGCAGCTCAGTCAGTAGTTCGATCAGTTGATCGCGGGCCTCGGGCATGCCGACGGGGCGCTCGGAGCGGAGATCGCGCAGCTGGCCGGTTTGCTGAGCGAGCTGGAGTTTGGCCATGTCAATCATCCACCACGCCCGAGCGTCTCCCCAGCCGAGGGAGTCGAGCGACAGTGGGGCCTCGGGGAAAACGAACCGGGCTGATTGTGCGAGCTGAGGCACGGCACGCCCGAGTTCGGAGCCGAGCGGGGCGAGGTCATCGCCCGGTGCCCCGAAGCCGTGGCAGATGACGACGACCATTTCGGTCTGGCCGCGGGAGGGGAACTCGGTGCAGTCGAGACCGGCGTGTTGGGTATGGAGCATGGGAGTAGAGAGTCGGGGGTAGGGAGTGGTCAACCATCAGCCAGCGGTGTGGCATCGAGGGGTTCGTCCTGCATCGGGAAGCGAATCGCGGCGATCAGGATCACCACGGCAATGGCTCCGAAGATGGCATTCGGGCTGGCTCCGACACGAATCAGCACTTGATTGCAGATCGCATAGAACGCCCCCGAGATCACGATGCCGATCCAGTTGAAGAGGTTCATGGCCCCGATCATGCGGCCCTTGAGGTGAGCGGGCGACATGGCTTGCAGGTAGACCTGGAGCGGGATCGCAAACAGCCCCGCGAAGAGCCCCGCTCCCGTCAGCAGGAGGCCCGCTCCCGTCAACGAGACTAGGGGACGACTTAAATTATGAAACTCGGGGGTCGCCGATCCGTCGGTGGCAGCGGTGTCGCTCGTGGATGATGTAGCGGTTACCGGAGCCGGATCGAGTGCCTGCCCCGGCAGACCGAGTACCGCTATGCACAGCATCAGTCCCACCGCGGCGACTCGAACCAGCCCCGCTCGAAAGCGAGAGCGAGATAGCATCCCGGCCAACACGCTGCCCAAGGCGATCCCGATGGCTGTGGTCGCAGTCAGTTGTCCGGTGTCGGTGTCATTCAAGCCATACTGAAGTTTTCCCATCGCGTTGACCGACGGCTGGAACACGCCTCCCACGAACCAGAACACGGAACTGTAGATCAGTGCCGTCAGCAGCTTGGGTTGCTGGTGCAGGGTGATGCGTGTTTCTGGGTCGAGAAACACCGCCGAAGGATTGAACCGTAAATTCGGCTGGGCCGGTGGAAGCTGGCGGATGGGGAGCGCGGTCAGCGTGCCCACGATGGCGATCAGGATGCAGATCCACTGGACCGACATCAGATTCGGGAGCGCGTCCTTGAGCGCCCCGGCAGCGGCGGCTCCGCCGATGATGGCCACAAATGTCGTCATCAGAAACACCCCATTGATCCCCGGCAAGCGGTGCTTGGCATACAGCTCTGGCAGGATGCCGTACTTTGACGGGCCGAAGAAGGCGCTGTGCGATCCCATCAGGAACAGCACTCCGATCAGCAAGCCCAGTTGCAGTTTGGAGGGTTCGGTGAGCCAGAACACGAGCAGGCCCACGCTCATGACGGCGATCTCCAGTACCTTGCTGAGGACGATTATCCGCGTCTTGCTGTAACGATCCGCGAGGTAGCCGCAGACTCCCGAGAAGAGGACAAACGGCGAGGCAAAGGCGATCAGCGCGTAACCCTGCCAGTCATCCTGCCGATTGAGCTGAGCCCGGTCAGTACAGAGAAACATGACCATGAACTTGAAGACGTTGTCATTGAACGCCCCCAGAAACTGTGTGACCAGCAGTCCCCAGAAGGTGGGGTCGGTCGTCAGGGGGCGTTCGGTGTGTGTCATCGAGTCCTCGCTGCGGCGTCAAAGTCCGCGTGTCCGTCACGGTCATAGGGGTTTCTACTGGACGGTCCTTGTCTCGAATAGCCAGAGGTGTCCAGGGACGCGCAGATACCGCCGGAGTTGCTCTGTTCATATTGCGAACGATGGTCATAGACCGGATCTACTGTCATCTCTCTCGTTGAGACCGCAGTCCAGCCAGAGTGCCTAACAGGAACCCGAAAGTGTATTGAGTTGCCGTCTAAGTCCAGCGCACATTTCCTGACCGATACCACCGATCCATTGGGCACCGTGATCCGAGCCCGTTCTTTTGAGAATGGCAAATCGAGAATCTCATGGGAGTCTGAATTTAAGGACGATTGATGTCCATAACCCCCATTACCTCAACCATCGGGACAACCGAGTTGCGCTGTCTGTCTTCTCGCTAGGGACGGGATCACAGAACAGTTGCGTGAAGTTGATGTCTCAGGTCGGACGGGGAATTCACCAAATCGGTTGCTGCCATCGGGAGTCTTCGGCCTGGCACAACCATTCGAGCGATGGTCGCTTGAACGTTGTTGCCGGACCGCACCGCAGGACGTGAATCTCGTCCTTGACCCATAGTGGTGTGAAAACGGCCCGAATCTGTCCCTAGGGAAGGAGACGTTGCTCTATGAAATCCATGAGAACAATTGCCGCTTTGGTCGCCGTAATCGGCATGAGCAGCTTTGCTCAAGCCGGTCTGCGTGGCCGTGGCGAGTGCGGGGCATCCAAGTGTTGCGACTGTGCCCCCACATTCCAGCCAACCTGCTGCAAGCCGACGATCGTCCGGCCTTGCCATCGCAATGTCTACAACTACCAGCGTAGCTGCGCGAAAGCGACTGGCTGCGATGCATGTGGTGGACCCGCGAATAGCTGCTGCCCCACCGGAGCCGGAAACGGTTGCGGAACGGGATGCACAGACGGAGCCGGAAACGGTTGCGTGAATGGTGCGAATAACTGTGCCGCTCCTTGCGGAACAGGAACTGGCTGCGTGAACGGAGCGAACACATGTGCTGCTCCGTGTGCCACGGGCAATGGATGTGCTAACGGTGCCGGGAATTGTGCTGCTCCCTGTGGAACCGGTGCAGGATGCACAGCGGGTGCGAACAACTGTGCTGCTCCTTGCGGCAACGGCTGTGCCGCTGATGCAGGTTGTGCTGCTCCCTGTGGTGCGGGATGTGCTGCTGATGCAGGGTGTGCTGCTCCTTGCGGTACTGGTTGTGCCGCTGATGCAGGCAACTGTGCTGCTCCATGTGGAGCTGGCAACGCCTGCTGCAACACCGATCCTGGCTGCGCTGCTCCCTGCGGTGGCACGTGCTGTGCGACGACCTGCCAAGATGCCTGCGAGATCGCTCAGTTGATCTACGAATCGCAGACAGCTTGCTACGCTCGTCAGCGTCGTGCGGCCCTTCAGAAGCTCGGTCGCCGTTACGATTGCGTCTGCAATCCGGAAATCATGTCGGCCTTCATCTACGGCCTCAACGACTCGGATGAACGAGTTCGCGAGACCGCAGCTGATAAGATCGGCGATGAACTCCGCAAGAACAGCTGCTGCTGCTCGCAGTGTACTGTCGAGGCGTTGACCGTTGCTTTGGCCGATTGTGACCGAGGCGTTCGCCGTCAGGCTGAACAGGCCCTTCGTCAGTGCGGATACGACGTTGTCGATCCGAGCTGTTGCGAAGTCGCTTGTGACACGGGATGCGTCGGCAACGGATGCGGTACCGGATGTGCTCCTGCTGTTGCTCCCGCAATGGCACCGGCTGCTGCTCCGAATGCCCCAGCCCCACCAGCCGAGCCGAAGGCGTACTTCCCGAAGCGGATCAGTGACGAAAATGCTCGTCCGGTTTCCGCTTCGAAGAAGAGCCTCTCGAATCTGTTTGGTCTGGCTCGCTAGTCGAGAGAGAGTGAACGGAGTCACCATGTGATCGGGTCACAACTGGAGTGAACAACAGCCCTCGCGGGTCTTCCGCGAGGGCTGTTTTCGTAGGACGGGTCTGTTTGAGGTTCGGTTCCACGGGTCATGACTCTGTGAGACCCCTGCGTTCATCTGTCAAGATGCAAACGGCATGAGCGCCCGAGAAAAAGACTTCTCAATTTCGTGCATTGCCCTTTCACGGATTCTTGCGCAGAATGTCGCCGCTCCTCACGAGCCCGTCTTCGCTGAGAAGAAGCGCGGAGTTCCTTCCGCTCGTTCAGCGACATTCACTTCGACAGGATGTCGGATACCATCGGCGGTGAGATGCGTCTCGGTTCCGAGGCGTACCTTGCTCGTCAGTCTCTTCGAGTCCCCGAGGATCCTTATGTTCGTTATCGAACGCGGCGTTGATGAAGCCATCGTGGTGGGTGACACAGTGGTGCGAGTATTGGAAGTCCGAGCCGGTGAGGTTCGCTTGGCGATCTCTTCCCCCGATGGTCTCCGTTACCGAGAAGTCGTCATGCAGTGCCCCACCGAACAGGAGGCTGGCTTTGCTCGCACTTCCGTGTACGGCGAAGCCCTGTCGTTTTTCGCCTGACACGGGTTCACTCGGATGGCCACGATTCAGAACGGCGTCCCGGCGTCCCACAGTCGTGTCACAGAGTTCGCATGGCGGGTTCCGCCAGTTATAATTCCTCACTGCGATACCACATGGGTGTCCAGCGGAATGGTGTGTTCTCTCGACGGACTCGTACGTGCCAGCGGATCCTCCCTTTCCTGATCAACAACTGGTCACACTTGGATTGCGGCGCGACCGCATCCCACGTCATGTGGCAATCATCATGGATGGTAATGGCCGCTGGGCCAAGCGCCGCGGGCTGCCTCGGATCGAGGGACACCGCCGCGGAGTGCAGACCGTGCGCACCGTCATTGAGGAGTGCGCTCACCTGGGCGTTGGCCAGCTCACTCTCTACTGCTTCAGTAGTGAGAACTGGAAGCGCCCGCCCCTCGAACTTGATCTCTTGATGGGCCTCTTACGACGATACGTCATCGCCGAGCGAAACGAGATCATGCGACAGGAGATTCGTTTCAGCACCATCGGACGCACCGATCGCATCTCGCGCGCCATCTGGAGCGAGGTCGAAACGACCGTCGAACTCAGCCGCAACAACCCCGGCATGCGTCTGTGCCTCGCGCTCGATTATGGAGCCCGCGATGAACTGACCCAGGCCGTCAAGTCGATTGCACTTCAAGTCCGGTCCGGGGAAATCGACCCGGCCACGATCGATGAATCTACCATCAGCAACCATCTCTACACCGCCGGGATGGTCGACCCCGATCTCGTCATTCGTACGGCGGGAGAGATGCGGGTCAGTAACTTTCTTCTGTGGCAGATCAGTTACGCCGAGTTGTGGGTTACCGAGAACTGTTGGCCGGAGTTCAGCCGAGACGATCTGTATCAGGCGTTCCGCGATTACGCGGGACGCGAAAGGCGGTTCGGTGGACTCGTCGAGCCTGCGGTGCCGTAGTTGTGCGTGGTAGTCCTGTCGAGAGTGTCGCCTTTCGCTCCG
>JANOKO010001228.1:0-1183 GCA_031419335.1 Planctomycetota bacterium | reverse complement strand
AGCGGGCCTCAAGCGACTCGGCGAGACGACGTTCGACGGTCTGATCAAAGCCGTGGGTCAACTGCTCGATGAGACCCCGGCGGAACACTGCGTGAACTTCTTCAGGAAATGTGGGTACGGGTGATCAGAAGGGGCACTGAGGAGGAATTGTGAAAGTGCTCTAGGGTTGGAATGATTGTGTCTGCTGCGTATCCCTCGGGAAGTGGTCCCAGATTCCCATTGTTCATGACAGGGAGCAATCCAAACCACGAAAACCGATCCCATCGAGTCGACATTCGATCCAGTGTGTGTTCGTAGAGCCGTTGTCCGATCGGTCGTTCTTTCGAACGCCCCACGTAGATGACTTCTCGGCCATCGTACAAGAGGTAAATCCCCAATTGATTCTGAAAGTTTACGGGTTCTGCGCCGATCTGCTGCATTCCGAGAACACTTGGATGCGCTGTCCAATTGACAAGATCCCGTCTCCAATACATTCCAAACGATGTCACAACAGCATACTGCTCTTCTGGTTCAACTTCGTCAACTTCTAAGTCCACGATGTGATCGTCAAGAACTGCGGAGTGCTTTCCAGCTGTCGCCCGAAACATGTACTCGCCACGTCCAACCTTTTAACGGAGAGTCATCACCGTCCTTGGTAATCGAAGTAGAGAGCGTTGTGGCAACCAAAGCAGCAGGCGTGGCTCCCAAATTCTGACGCAAATCCAGAGCGACAATTTGATCCGCAATGTCCTTGTAGTGCATCGCCCCCTTGGAACTGGCCAGAACTCTCTTGATTGACTCAATCCAAGTATGTTCTTTTGCCATCGAATGTCGCTCTACCTTCTTGCAATCATGCTGACATACAGCTTAGGTGTTCACGAAGGACGTGAGGCGCTGTAGCACCATACACGACTGAATTTGAGGCAGCAAGGATGAATGGCCAGTCCAAGTGTGACACCTCGAACAACGTGCGCCGGTTACCCAATGTGAGCTTGGGGCACTCTACGAATACCCAGCTCTACCCATCGCGTTGCTTGAGGACCGCCTCGAGCGGTTCTCGAACTCCGATCAAGTCTGCCCACCGCCGCAGGTAGCCCCAGTCCAACTCGCCTTGAGTAAACAGGATGTCCCCAATGTCGCTCAGATCCCGCGGCCGATGTGCCAGGAGTTTCAGGAGGAGGATGTCCTCGGGACTGGCCAGCCA
>JANOKO010001227.1:0-2522 GCA_031419335.1 Planctomycetota bacterium | reverse complement strand
GTTCGCCGCTGAGCCAGGCAAGGGCTCGCGCCTGTTTGCGATGCTGCATGGCCTCGGACTCGTGGCGATGCTCGTTGCGGGCATCGGCTTCGCGCACAAATCCGGGTATGGCTGGCCGAACTGGATGATCGCCAAGATCGGGTGCTGGCTGGTGGCATTGCAGATCCTGATGTTGCACGAGGTCCGGTCGCTGCAACGGATCCCCGTCGCTGTCGCCACCTTGGGTTGCCTGGTGATCCTCTGCGCGGGGGATGTTCGTCTGCATAGTTTGTCGCGAACGTTCATGTTGAGCCTGATCATTCTGTTCGTCGGAGGACTCGGTTGGTTTGCTCATTCCAGTCGGAATTGGATCAAACTCGACCAGAGGCGGCGGCTCCGCCGAGGGATCATGCTGACAACATTCGGCCTGGCCGGAGTCTCCACGGTGTATGCATCCCAGGCCTGGTATCAGCATGAGCGTGATCTGGAAGTGTTGCTCATCAAACTGCTTCGAGTCTTCGACGGCGAACATCGCGACCCTCGAATCCGGGCTCGATCCGCACTCGTCCAAGTTTCCAGTGGGAAAATTGTGGACCCTGAAAAGCCTGTCTTGCGCGTCTGGCAACCGAATTCGGAACCCCTTTATCTGAGAGGGAATGTCCTGAATATCTATCGCAACTCGACTTGGATCGTAAACCCCAATTCGGTCGATCTCTATCCTCGGACTGCACCTCCGAATCGTGGACTCCCCGACGGACAAGCCCTGTTTCCGATTTCCAACTCCGGAATCCACTCTCAGCACTGGACGAAGTCCACAGTGCATTACCTGTCGAAAGAAGACCCCGTTCCGTTGGCACCCTTGCATGCGGCCGAAATGCAGATTGCCGTCAGCCAGATGCGAGTCGATTCCTTGGGTAATCTGTCATTGCTGGAAGAGGGATTGCCAGACAGTTTGGATGTATACACGCCTGTGGAACCTGACATCGACGCAGTCCCGGGGCCCTGGGAACAGGTTCGGCAGTATCCGACGGATATGGATCCTGAGGTGCTGCAGATTGCGCAGAGTGTCTGCGCGGGGAGGTTCACCGACTCCGAGAAAATCCGGGCCGTGGAGGCGTACTTTCACGATAACTATCTGTATCAGTTGGGGCAGGAGCCACCTCGTGATCAAGACCCCGTGTCGCATTTCTTGATCCACCAGCTCTCGGCTCATTGTGAGTATTTTGCATCGGGGGCGGCGATCCTGCTGCGGGCTGTCGGGGTGCCCACACGCTATGTCACGGGATATGTCCCGTCAGAGCGGCATGCGAATGGATATTGGATCGCGCGCCGCAAGGACGCACATGCCTGGGTCGAAGCCTATGACTCTGAATTGGAGCGCTGGGTCACAGTGGAGGCCACGCCATCGGCAGGTTTGCCAGAACGCCGCAATGCGACTTGGATGAATGCGAGTACGGAGTCGTGGCGCTTGTGGTATTCCGCAGTTCGAGAGCGACTGGCCCGCTACGGGACATGGTCCGCGATTACGATGGTCTTGCAATCCACACTGGTTCGCGTTGGGCTCATGGTGATTCTGGCAGGGGCCTGGTGGGGATTCAGTTGGCGGTATCGACGACGACGAGCCGCTCTCGCACCGGTTGCAGCCACTCGCACTTTTCCGTTCCAACAATGGCTTCGAGATCTGGAGGTCGAATTGGCCCAGCGCGGCCTCGAACGTCAGCCACACGAGACGCTCCTGAGATTTCGAGATCGGATCTTGGCTTCCCCCGAAGGTGGGTCCATGCGGCGGACTGCCCAGTGGTACGCCGAGTACTCTTTGATTCGGTACAACACCATTGAGCAAACAACGGATCGAGTCGCGCAGCTGGAACTGTCGTGGAGGAAACTCCCGCGGAAGTGAAACTTGAGATCGATGGTTTATGACAGTCAAGAATTGTCTACTCAACGTCGTAACGCCAGTCTCTCACATGACCTAAGACACTCGTACAGGGAACGGGAGGCTGCAAAACTCCGCAGACACGCTATTGCATGATCTGAAATCCGGATATAATCTCGCCGTGTGGGGGAACGCCCCGAACTTCGAACAATTCGACTCGTCCTTTCCCGACGCAGGAGAAACAGGAACCATGGTCAAAGTCACCGAAAACGCAGCCAAGGAAATCAAGCGGGTCATGGACGAGCAGAAGATGCCCGAGGGCATGGTTCTGCGCATCGGCGTCTCTGGCGGCGGTTGCAGCGGATTCCAGTACAAGCTCGGCTTCGATGACAAGGCCGATGTCGCCAAGGACTTCGTCGTCGAACAACACGGCGTCCAAGTCGCCGTCGACAAGAAGAGCGACCTGTACCTCGACGGCACCACGGTCGACTTCCACAACGGCATCGACAAGCGCGGCTTCACCTTCGAGAACCCCAACGTCACCAAGTCCTGCGGCTGCGGCAGCAGCTTCGGAATGTAGTTTGGCACTTGCGATGCAAAATCGAAAACAGCCCGGGAATCTCCCGGGCTGTTTGCATTGAATCGCCAGCGCGCCGCCGCTTAGCCG
>JANOKO010001226.1:0-3143 GCA_031419335.1 Planctomycetota bacterium | reverse complement strand
CTCGGTAGGACGGGCATTCCTGCCCGTCCCTCGCCCAGTGAAGACGACGCCGGACATGGAGTCGGTCGCCGCACAGCACTCGCCCGCTGGCTCACCGACCGCCAGAACCCACTCACCGCCCGCGTGATCGTCAACCGCGTCTGGCAGCACCACTTCGGTGTCGGCCTGCGCCCCACGTCCAGCGACTTTGGCTGGCTCGGTGATGAGGTCACGCATCCCGAACTCCTCGACTGGCTGGCCGTCGAGTTGATGGAGAGCGGCTGGGATCTCCGTGAGCTGCACCGGTTGATGCTGTCCTCGGCGACCTTTCAGATGGCCAGCGCGCCCTCGAAGACCCCCTCATTCGCCTGGCAGAAACTCCTTCGCGACGATCCTTCGAACCGCTGGCTCGGACGGATGAATCGAAAGCGGTTGGAAGGCGAGGCCATCCGAGACACGTTGCTCGCCGCCTCTGGCGAACTCAACCGCAAACCATTCGGTCCCGGTGTCCGCCCGCCACTTCCTGCGACCGTGGCCATGACGCTGCTTAAGGACCAATGGCCTGTCACCGAAGACGCCTCAGAGCATACCCGTCGCAGCATTTATCTGTTTACCCGTCGCAATCTTCGGCTGCCGCTCCTGGAAGCCTTCGACAAGCCCGACACCAATCTGAGCTGTCCCCAGCGATCACAATCGACGATCGCGCCGCAAGCATTGCACCTGCTCAATTCGGAGTTCGCCCGCGACCGAGCGGCTGCGATCGCAGCACACGGAAGAGCTGCCTCAACAGATGGACGCGAGCAGATTGCATTCGCATACCAGATCACACTAGGACGCAGCGCGTCGTCCGCTGAGGTTGCTGCTAGCGAAAAGTTCCTCAACACTGGCTCCGATCCCGCCGAGACTTGGCACGATCTCTGCCATGCGCTGATCAATCTCAATGAGTTCGTCTACATCGACTAGCAGTCGGATGTGTCGCTGACTGTCACTTCATTCGCAACAGCTTGATGTTCCGATACCAGACATCACTCCCATGATCCTGGAGTCCGATGTACCCTGTTCGCGGGTGCTCCTTGTAGGCCACATCGAACTTGTGGTCGGTCCCGTCCGGACGTTTGTTTTTTGTGGTCCATTGATCGAGATCCATGCGAGAGGATGCATCGCCGTTGACCATCACCTGGATCAAGTTCTTGTCACACTGGACCCGCATCTGGTTCCATTGCCTGGCGGGCCGCATGAAATTCTTCTGCGGTGAAACCAGATCGTAGATCGCCCCGGTGTCATGAAACCCAGCGGTCGTCGTGTCGTCGATGGCGATTTCGAGGCCGTTGAAGCCAACATCTTTGCCGGGACGCGGGGTCAGCGGGGATGTCCGGATGAAGACCCCGCTGTTGCACTTCGGACTGATCTTGAAGTCGAGCTGCAACACGAAATTGTCGACCGGATCCTTGGGAATCAGCATGTAGTTGCATGGATGCGGATTGAGACAGCCATCCTGCACATGCGAGGCGGGGACTGGGTTTTGCTTCGAATCGGTCCAGCCAGCGGTCGACTTCCCATCAAACAACAGCACCCACCCCGCAGCCTTCTCGGCAGGGGTCAGTTCATTATCCCCTGCCAAGACCATCCCTGGAATCAGGAGCAGCAGAGCAACAACACACCGGCGAAGAGTCATAGCGACCACCCCTTCCGATACTCGGTGTGAACGTACTGGTTGACCTCGGGCACGTTTGTCACCTTCAACTGGGACGAGTCCCATAAGAGCCGTTTCCCGGGTGCCCGCATCGCGAGGACTCCGAGCAAAACCGTCTCGGTCATCGGGCCGGAGTATTCAAAGCTATCAACCGGGGTCTGTCCCCCTCGACAAGCATTCACCCATTCCTCGTAGTGACCGGGGGAACGAGCCATTGTTTGAGGGACAGTCTTCGCCTGTTCGTGGAGTTCGCCCGGCAGCAGCGTGGGCATCCCCCCATGGGAACTGTGGTACATTTTCCCTTTGCTGCCAACGTACAGGACACCGTTGTCAGGAAGCTGCTTGCCATCCGTTAGTTCAGCGGGAGTGGGCGGCATCAGGCCACCGTCGTACCAGGTCATTGTCACCGGCGGCAGCTTTCCCCCGTCGCGAGCCGGGAACTGGTAAGTGATGATCGCTGCAATGGGAAAAGTCTCGAAGTTGATCTCGTTCTTCGAGTTCAGCGTTCCATCGTGCGTGGTCCGCGCTTCCACTGAAGTCGGGGCACCGAGCTTCAAGGCCCATACCGGATGATCGATAATGTGGCATCCCATATCGCCCATAGCTCCGGTCCCAAAGTCCCACCAGCCGCGCCACCCAAACGGTGCATAGGCCGGGTTGTAGGGCCGCTCGGGCATCGGGCCCAGCCAGAGGTTCCAGTCCAGGGTCGGCGGAATGGCAGGGGTGTCGGTGGGGCGACCGATCCCCTGCTTCCAGAGTTTTCCAGCCCGGTCCGACCAGGCATGAACTTCGCGAACCTCACCGATTACACCGGCTTGAATCCATTCATTGGTCAGGCGGGAGCCTTCACTCGCGTGCCCCTGGTTCCCCATCGAGGTCATCACACCCGCAGCCTTCGCGGCCCGTGTCAGTTCGCGGCACTCATAGAGCGTGTGCGTCAGCGGTTTCTGACAGTAGACATGTTTCCCCGCCTTGATCGCGGCCATCGAGGCGATCGCATGCAAATGATCCGGCGTGCCGACGGAGACGGCGTCAATCTTGTCGGACTCCTTGTCGAGCATCTCGCGGAAGTCCTTGTACTGCCGCGCCGCGGGGTGAGCATTGTAAGACCCCGCCGCCCGCACTTCGTCGACATCGCACAGTGCGATGTACTTCGCTCCCATCTTGGTGATCGTCGCGACATCACCGCCCCCCATCCCGCCCACGCCGATGCCTGCCACTCGCAACTGCTCACTGGGGGCCACGAACCCGGCCCCGCCCAGCACATGCCGAGGAACGATCATGAAGCCGAAGGCGGTGGACGCGGCGGCGGAGACAAATGTCCGCCGAGTGGTGTGAGTGATGTGACTCATGCGGGCCTCGAATCCTGAGACTGGATGTGGAATGCGGGATATCACTTCCCGACCGATGCGACTTCACCGCGTCGATCGTTACTTTTCCTCAAACCGCACATCGACCACCCCGACATCGA
>JANOKO010001225.1:0-4236 GCA_031419335.1 Planctomycetota bacterium | reverse complement strand
TGTCTCCAGTCCCACAGGTTCCGCAGGGAGCCTGCGGCACGACTCGACACACCTCGTAGGGCACCTGCCGACAAACGGTCTTAGCGACCATGCGAGTCATGCAGTACGGCTCATTGCGGGTCACACAACGAGCCACCTTGTGCGTGGTGGTGTAGGGCACCTGTCGGCTGACGCAGTAGGGGATCCGATTGGTCCGAACTTCAGACAGCATGCGGCAGGTCTGAACCGGGATCTGTCGTGTGCGGTTCTCTGTCACCATGCGGCAAGTCTTGTAAGGGATCCGCTGGACTTGATTCTCGGTCACGAAGGTGCAGACCTGTACAGGGACGTTCTCGCAGACCTCTTGTGAAACCATGCGGGTCGTGGTGTAAGGGATCGCCTCGGTAACGGTTTGCGGGACCGTGCGACAAACGGTCATCGGGCAATTTTGTCGCACGACACGGGAGACATACGTGGTGCAAGGCACCTGACGCTCGCACACCTGTGGGCACCACACCCGACGGCAAGTCGAGTAACCTGGACATTGCACCATGCACATCCGTGGACAGCCAGTACAGGGATCAATCGATAGACGGGGCCACACTGGCCCCGGCAGGTTGACTTGTTGAGTCTTCCAGGATCCCGTGACTTGTCGCACAGTGCGGTAGGTGGTGACCGGTTCACGAACGGTGTAGCAGCGCTCCTGGTTGATGGTCTCTTTGATCTGTTTGTAGACCGTGCGGCACACCTGTCGGGTGTGGCTTTCGGTGACCGGTTTGCAAATCACGCGGCGAACCTGACGATTGACGGTCTGGGTGACAGGGCGACGGACCTGATAGCAATGCTCGCGATACTGAGTCTCTACGACCGGCTTCTGGACGCAATAGGTCTCGGTGCGGCAACTGGTCTCATAGACCGGACGCTGGACGGTGCATTGCACGTCTCTGAAGGCCTGCTCGGTCACCGTCCGGTAGCAAGTTTGCTCGACATCGTCATAGACCACATCCTGCACCGTTCGGTTACAGGTCACGGTCTGGGGCTCCCACACGATCTCATTCATCGTGCGGTAACAGGTTTGCCGCTCCACACGGCACGCGGTGTAGCAGGCGGTCGGTTGACACGCTGCCACCGGGCAACAGCTGTAGTTAGCAGCTCCGCAGAACCAGCCCGCCTCAGCGGAGGAGGCCAAAGCTGCGACGCAGGCCAAGGCACTGCACAAGAAACGTTTCATGGCCGGAGACTCCGACATTCCAATTGAGGCTAGCGATCCGTGCAATCACACTCGCCAGCGACTCCATGCTGCCAAGGGAGAGGCCCGATCTCAAGGGAAAACTTGAGAAGAAAGGGAACTCAACCAGATGATCCTAGCTCCTGGCATGCTGCAAAACGGGGAATCCGGGGAGCTTTTGCGACCCGAACCGGAAGCGAAATGGCAACAACCGGTAAAGTCGGCATAGTTGACGCAGCTTCACAGAGAAGAGGGATGTCATTCCGGCTCTGTCATGCGGATCAGCCGACGCAGTAGGATCTCGGAGACCCGACCTCGGAAGCGGACTTGGTCATCGAATTCGACGACGGGAATCGAGGTGGCGTAACGCGCTGTCAATAGGGGATCGGTCGAGATGTCGATCACTTCGATCGGCGGGAGATACCTCGCATAGTCGTGGAGCAGGGCCGCCGCTTCGTCGCACAACGGGCAGTTCGCTCGGGAGAACAGAATCGCTTTTCGAAACCGTTGCCCGCCCCGTTCTGCTGCCCACATGGTCCCCGCATAATCGGCCCGCCACAACAGCCTCAATCCCCCTCCAATACTAGCCAGGGCGAACAGCAACCACATCGGAAGTGCTGCATGAAACGCACGCCACGGAACTGCCAGCCTCCAGGTGGGAACCGCCATTACCACCAGAGTTAGGGTGCCCCCGAGGAGTAACGCGGTCCCCACACGGGAGGCGGTTCGGGGCAACAACGGACCATGAGGCATGGGAAGGAGTCACCAGTGGACTTCGGACGCTGCACACCCTTGTTCGCCAGTCTCAGCTGCCGACGGACGGGGATGTCCGGCGTCCCTGACAGTGGAGTTTTGGACTACGTCGCGGGTCGCAAACCGAGTCCATCCAGAATGCGCTCGCACGACTCGCTACGGTTGAGGACGTAGAAGTGCATCCCCGGAACTCCCGCATCGATCAGCTCGCGACATTGCTGGATCGCGAACTCAACCCCGATCTCAAACTGGGCTTGGGCATCATGCTGTACGGCTTCCAGCCTTGAGGCCAGCGAGACCGGGAACACCGACCCGCACATCGAGGTAATTCGCTTGATGCGAGCGAACTCCGTGATCGGCATGATGCCGGGCACCAGGGGAACCTGGATCCCCAGATGAGAGCAGCGATCACGAAAGCGAAGGAAACTGTCATTCTCGTAGAACAACTGCGTGAAGACCGCATCGGCCCCGGCATCGACCTTGCGCTGGAGGTGGATAAGGTCGGTCTCGAGGTCTTTCGCTTCCGGATGTTTCTCCGGGTAGCCTGCGACTCCGATCCCCATGTCGGGGTAATGCGAGCGGATCAACTCGACCAGTTCGTTCGCATGTGAGAGCCCCCCCATGACAGACTGGAATTCCGTGTGTCCCTGCGGGGGATCGCCCCGCAGCGCCATAATATTGCCGATTCCATTGTGAGTGGCTCGAGCCAGCCAGTCGAGCAGCTCGGGCTGTGTCGAGTTCACGCACGTAAAGTGCGAAGTGGCTGTCAGTCCGAAATCGGATTGGATGCGACGGCAGATTTCCACCGTCCGCCCTTGTGTGCTGCCGCCCGCACCATAAGTACAGGACACAAAGCCCGGCTGGTAATCGCGCAGCCGTCCCAGCGCTGTGTACAGCCCTGCGTCCCCCGCTTCGGTCTTGGGAGGAAAGACCTCGATCGACAGCACGAACCGTCGAGCCCGGAACAGATCACGAATCCGCATGGACGGTACTCGACCTCAGCACAAACAGCACTCGGATGCCACTTTGGAACCAGGATGTCACTCGCCATCCTTACCGGAATCACCCTGCGGTTCCGGCCACGGGAAGGATAGTGACCCCACTGGCTGGGGGACAGTCTGCACCGAGGAAGAGTCGCACGACTACGGCTTTCGGATGCAGAAAAGACCACTACTCCAACTCGGCCATCCACAACCGGATTTCATTCTCGTATTCGCTGGAAAGATCCCCTTTCACCAGCTCACGCTCGAAGGCTGCGGCTCCCGTATCGGAGAGGTCTGCATCTTCGGCGCTGGCATATCTGTCTTCGGGACGGACGGCAATCATCTTGGCCAGCAGGTTCACCAGTGTCGAGTTCCGGGACACGTCGCTCGGCAAAAGAAACGGAAGTTGCTTGGGCAGCAATCTTTTGGCAATGATCAATTCCTCATCGGTATGGACTCCTGAGAATGGGTACTGTCCCGAAAGCATTTCGAACAGCACATACCCCAGGCTGGCCAAATCGGACGCCGGAGTCGGTGTTGCTCCCTGCTGGACCTCAATTGCCGCATAGCGCGGAGTCCAGGTGCTGTGTGGAGGTCGATCGTCAATGGCGAACGCCGACCCAAAATCGATGATTTTGCAGTTCCCGGTCCGCTTCACCATGATGTTCGCAGGTTTCAAGTCGGCATGGATCAGCCCTTCTCGATGCAGGGCTCCGATCCCGACTAAACACTCCCGCAAAATCGAGATCGCGATCCCCGGCTTCAACCGCAACTGTTCCGAGGTACGGGTGACGATGACATCGTTGACGTAATCCCAACGGTCAGAGTCGACCGTGTCGCGGACCTGTTCGAGGGTCTGCGGGGTTAACAGTCGCCGGAGGTCGTAGCCGTCGACCCACTCCATCGCCTGGATCATGATCCCCTTGTTCTCGACGACGTTGTACACATCGTGCAGGTGGTCCTGCTGCAATCGAGAGAGCTTCATGGCCAGTCGGGCCAGCCGAGACATGTCGGTCCGGTAGTCAGCGACAGTCTGATACCGGTCGGGCCGGAAGAACTTGAGAGCCAGACGAAACGAGACATCAAACGCCCCCTCGCGATCGGCGAGGTACACGATCCCCTGCCCCCCGGCACCGAGTTTGCGCAGCAGCCGGTAGCTGACCTCCCAGGCCACATCGTCACGAGAGACCAGATCGCGGTAGTGCTGCGTGAGTTGCAGCCCTTCCGCATAGAGCTGGTCGTACGTCACGGTGGGAGTGACGAAGTGCTCGGTGGGATCGATGGTGGGGGAGG
>JANOKO010001224.1:0-1680 GCA_031419335.1 Planctomycetota bacterium | reverse complement strand
CGAACTCGGTTTTGATCTGATCACTTTGTAGGAAGGTCCGCTGGCATGCACTTCGTCTGACAGCAGCGATGCAGCTGTGAGCGCGAGGATGGCGACGACGAGAAACTTTCGCATGGTGATCTCCAACGGGGCGAACATGGGGTTGATGGAGAGGGCCTGTGGCGGGTGCGCCCGTCGGACTCAACTCCGGTTGAATCCCCCTCTACCTGATACAGGACTCGGCTCTAATGTTTCTCAACTATCCGGAGAGAATTCCGAAATCAAGTGCCTCTCGCCCTTTCTCCGACCCAAGCTCCGGCTGGGATACGAGGGAAAACCGGCTCGTCTCTCACGATTCCGACGCCCGCACAGAGAATTACAACGAGCGGGCGGACGTCAGTCCCCCGTGCTAGCGCGACGCCACAGAACAAGATGTGAGGAATTCAATCTGAGCGTCGAGCCACACGGCGGACTCACGTCCGGCGCTTGCTGTCGACTATTCGAAGGCTGGACTCCAACAGTGGAGGACCGGCATCTCCGGCAAACTCTTCTCACTCTTCCCTGTTGTTGCAATCCTCCCGGTCTCTGGAGAACGCTTGCCGCTCCCACCTCGGTGCAATCGGTAGCGGCTTCCCGGACGGGGCGAATTGTTGGCCCGTCGTCAGCCGATCAAGTTGACACGCTAGGATCGGTAATGTGCTACCGGTCTCGACTGATTGTGAGATCTTCTGGAAGAATGTGACTGTGTCACTTGATTTATGTCACCTCGGTGGTAGAAATTGGGTGGGATGGCAAGACTTGGCAGACGGAGAAGTCTCAGATGTTGCTGGATCAACGACGCGGCAGCATTCGGGAATTCATCGAAACCAAGGGTTTTGTCAGCCTGCAGGAGATTGCAGAGTCAGTTGGAGTCAGTGAAAGCACAGCTCGGCGGGATCTGGAGTATCTTGACCGAATCGGTCAGATTCGCCGAACTCGCGGAGGAGCTGCGGGGGTTGGCGAAGGATTGCCCGCTTTTGACGAGCGCGAGAACCAGTCCCTCAGCGAGAAACAACGGGTCGGGAAGAAGGTGGCCGAGCTGATCCAGCCTGGCGAGACGATTCTTCTCGACGGGGGGACGACGACCCTACATGTGGCGCGGCACCTCGCGGGCAAGGGAGTGCAGGTCGTCACGAACTCGATGCCGATCATCAATCACTTGATGTCGTTGCCGGGGATCGAGTTGGTGGTGCTGGGGGGGTACTTGTACCCTCGAACGGGGGTGGTCCTGGGACCGCTGACTGTCGAAGCCCTGGCCAACTTGAAGGTGCGGAGGCTGATCTTCAGCGTCGGGGGGATCACCGAAGCGGGGCTATTCAACCAGAACTCGCTGCTGGTCGAAACCCAGAAGCAGATGCTCGACGCCGCCGACGAAGTAATCCTGGCCACCGACAGCAGCAAGTTCGGCCACTCCGAACTGGTCCACCTGTGCCCGCTCAACCGGGTCCACAAACTGGTCGTCGACAACGGGCTGAGCGACGAATGGCGGCGGATCATCGAGAAGAACGGGATTGAACTGGTGATTGCGGAGTGAGACTCCTTCAGGGAAGTCTCTTCACCCTGATGGGGTGATCCATCACAGCCCAGGGTCGCGACCGGAGGGAGCGCACCCTGGGAAAACGGACACGGACAGCGAACCCTGAAGGGGTTCTACACTTGGCG
>JANOKO010001223.1:0-2481 GCA_031419335.1 Planctomycetota bacterium | reverse complement strand
GCCGCTGCTGCGCGATCGTCTGCCCTCTCGTGACGAGGAAAGCCGTCCGACGCCGGGGGTCAGCCCGATCACCGATGCCGCTGCCCGGGCTGCAGGGCGTCTGGCCGAAGAACTGTCGGCCAAGTTGGTGGTCGTCGCCAGTTCGACAGGGCGAGCAGCGTTGAGCCTGTCGAAGAACCGTCGGTTCGTGCCGACGATTGGGGTCAGCGACAGTCTGTCGTCGTTGCGCCGCATGTGCCTCTACTGGGGAGTGATCCCAGTCCCCGATGCCCCCGCTCATGAGGACCGGGAGTTGATTGAGTTTGTGGTGCAGCGCGGTCTGGCCACGGGCGACCTGCAGCGGGGCGACCGGATTCTGCTACTCTCTGGCACTGGGTTGCCGACGAGTCGGCATAATGTGGTACTCGTGCATGAAGTGGCGTAGAGCCTCTCCGTAAACTTCCGAAGTCTTCGGAGGCTTCGGAAGTTTGCCCCCGTCTCATCAGGATTCCAGCGATGTCTCTCGTACTCAAGAATGTCCGCAAGAGCTACATGCTCCCGGACGGAACGCGGCTGCCGGTACTCGGCATCCACTCGTTTGAGTTGCAAGCCGGGGAGCAGGTCGCGCTCGTGGGGTCCAGTGGAGGCGGCAAGACGACGCTGCTGAATGCCATTGCCGGGATCACGACGGTCGACACAGGCTCCATCGTGGTCGATGGCATCGACATCTCGAAGCTCCCGGAGCCGAGCCGCGATCGGTTTCGGGCTCAGCGGATCGGCATCGTGTTTCAGACGTTTCATCTGCTGCCTGCGTTCACGGCCTTGGAGAATGTCCTGCTCGGGATGTCGTTCAGCGGTCGAGTGAATCGAGGGCAGGCCAAGGAGTTGCTCGACCGCGTGGGACTCGGGCAACGGCTCAATCACCGGCCTTCGATGTTGTCGGTCGGGGAGCAACAACGAGTGGCCGTGGCCCGGTCATTGGGGAATTCTCCGAAGCTGATGCTTGCTGATGAACCCACGGCGAGTGTCGACCGGGCCAACCAGACGAAGATTCTCGACCTGATTCGCGACGCTTGCCGCGAGGACAAGATTTCGCTGCTGCTGGTGACTCATGCTCCCGAGGTGGCGGCGGCGTTTGATCGAGTCGAGACCCTGAGTCAGTTCAATCTGGCTGGCCAGTTCCATCAGCCGGGAGAGTCCGCATGAACCTGTTTCAAATTGCTCTCAAGAATATGCGGCAGCGGGGTGTGGCGTCGTGGCTCACGATGATCAGTGTGGCCCTCGGGGTCTCGCTGATGATTGCGGTCCTCGTGCTGCATGGTGTGCTGGGAAAGCAGTTCTCCCAAAGCGGCAGCGGGTACAGCCTCATCATCGGCCCCGCTGGCAGCCCGACTCAACTGGTCCTGGCTGCCGTCTATCGCATGGAAAATGCCAGACTCAACATGCCTTGGCGTTACTATCGGAGGTGGGCCGAAGACCGCAGGGTCGAACTGGCCATCCCGATCTGTTTTGGCGACACGACGGAACTGGGGGATTTTCCGGTGATCGGGACCAGCCCGCAATACTTCAAGCTCCCCTATGCCCGCACTCCCGAGCCGCAACCCTTTCAAGTGCAGGGGGACTTCCTCCAAGGGTCGTGGGACGCGGTGATCGGTTCGGCGGTCGCTCGCCGCAATGGGTGGACCATCGGTTCCCAGTTTCAACTCCTGCACGGCGGACAAAAGGGCGTGGATGCCCATGTGCATGAAGAGATGTTTACTGTCAAGGGAATTCTCAAGGCCACGGGAACCCCCAACGACCGCACTGTGTTCACCCATATCGACGGATTCTTCATGCTCGCCGGCCACGAGAACCCACTCCGCGAAGCCATCCACCGCGAGGCCCAGTATTTCAATGAGCCCGAAGAGAAGCTGCTGGAGAAGTACGCAACGGAATTGGAGAACGAGAAGCGAGAGGCGGCTGCTTTGAAGCTCAACCCCAAGCACGCAGCCCATGCGGTTCCCGATCTCTCCAAAGAGGTCTCAGCGATTCTGATCGTCACGCAGGGAAATGCTGGGGACGGACTCGACCAAGCAAACAATGCGTTGAGCATCCAAAACGATCTCAACGAAGAGAACGCTGCCCAAGCCGTCAGCCCGGTCATGGTCATGGAGAAGATCATGCGGACTCTGGTCGGGAATATCCGGATGGCGTTTCTGTACTTGACGGGGATGATTGTCGCTGTGTCCGGCATCGGCATCTTCGTCAGCATCTACAATTCGATGAACGAACGCCGCCGCGAGATCGCGGTCATGCGGGCGCTGGGGGCGCAGAGGAGAACGGTCTCACTGATGATCCTGTGCGAGACGCTGCTGCTCTGCCTGGGAGGCGGACTGCTCGGGCTGCTGCTGGGGCACGGACTGGTGTTTGTCGCCTCGCCGATTCTGGAATCCCGGAGCGGACTGCTGATCGACCCGTGGGCGTACTCGCCCTGGGAAGTGGTGGTGCTGCCGATCGCGCTGG
>JANOKO010001222.1:0-1035 GCA_031419335.1 Planctomycetota bacterium | reverse complement strand
ACAAAGTCTGGCCGTTTTAGGGCCAATGCCACCGGAGCTATCAGTTATCAACGATCAGCGGTCAGCGGTCAGCGGTCAGCCAGAAGGCTCCTGGGACTCACTGGCTGACCGCTAACTGGCGTTTTTTGCTCCGTCCACATCCACTCACCGGACCGATCCATGATCACACGACAAGCCGATCGCCGCCTCTTGATGGGACTCATTCTCACACTGCTGATCAACGTCACCGTCCACGCGAACGATGAAGTCCGCATTCGCGACCTCACCGAAGTCGAAGGTGTGCGGACGAATCAGTTGGTGGGGCTCGGGTTGGTGACGGGACTCAATGGCACCGGTGGCAAAAGCCCAATCACGCGGCAACTCGCAGCGAACCTCATTCAACGCTTCGGACTCCGCGTTGATCCGGACCTTCGCGCCCGACTCCGCAACGATACCGCTGTGAAGACCGACAACCTGAGCGTGGTGACGGTGACCGCCGACCTGCCAGCGTTCGCCCGAAATGGCCAGACCATTGATGTCCTGGTTTCCACTTTCGACGATGCCAAAAACCTTGCAGGGGGGCAATTGATCATGACATCCATGAAGGCGGTCGATGGAGAAGTTTACGCGGTCGCCTCGGGTGCAATTTCGACGGGTGGCTTCGCCTTCTCCGGCGACGCAGCTGGCGCGCAGAAGAACCATCCCACGACCGGGCGGATCCCGAACGGTGCGACCATCGAGCGTGAGACCTGCACTCCCATCGGACAGAACGGAGTTGTGCGGATGTTGCTGCGGCAGTCCGACTTCGAAACCGCTCGTCGCATCGCGTTCGCCATCAATACCGAATACCCCGCAGCGGCCCGAACGATTGATTCGACCACCATTGAGATCAACATCCCGTCGCCGGATGTCAGCGATGTTCCGGCATTCATTGGCCGTGTCGGCAACTTGAAGGTGATTCCGGATCGGCCCGCGCGGGTTGTGATCAACGAACGCACAGGCACGGTGATCATTGGGGAGAATGTGCGACTGGCGCGGGTCTTGATCACCCACGCC
>JANOKO010001221.1:0-7210 GCA_031419335.1 Planctomycetota bacterium | reverse complement strand
CACTGGAGAAGATCAAGACGACTCCGCTCGGCAAGAAGCGTGTCGGCCTGAAGCTGAGCGGCAAACGCATCCCGCGCGAGAAGATGTGGATCACTCACAACGGCCAACCGGTTGGCCACGTCACCTCTGGCACGCATTCGCCGACTCTCGGCTGCCCGATCGCCATGGGGTACGTCCCGATCGAACTCGCAGCCCCCGGAACCGAACTGCACGTTGAAATTCGCGGGAGCCAAGAACCGGCGACAGTTTGTGCGTTGCCGTTCTACAAGCGATCCTAATCCCGAAGGAGCGGCAGACGGCAGTCTGTCGCTCTCTGTACAAAGTGTTTCCCACTGCTTTCCTTCAACGAAGTCGCATTTGGAATTACTCCCAACAGCGGCGATGTTCAAGTCGTATCCATTCGGGAATCACACAGCACTCCATCGAGATCGTACATGGCATCTCACATTCGGCCACTCCCACTGTCCAGGGTGTTCGTCACACTGATCGCGATGATACTCATCCTTCCCTCTTTTGCGATGGCCTGCCTCTGGGATTACGACACGCTGCAGCAGGAACGCACCCGGTTCCCCAGTGCGCTGGAATTAATCACCGGTAAGTTCCCTCGGCATTCCAAAGAGTTTTACGAGTGGAGGGTGAAAGACCGGCAAAAGAAGATCTCGGCGACGGGGGCGACTCCGGAACTGCTCGATGATCTGGCTGTGGCGTTCGACAAGATCGGCGATCACGATCAGGCGATCGCCACGATGGAACTGGCCGAACAGAAATTCCCCGGACGATACGAGACAGCTGCGAATCTGGGAACGTTCTACTTCCATGCGAAGCGGTTAGAAGAGGGCATTCCGCACATCGAGCGAGCGTTGCAGATCAACCCGGACGCTCACTTCGGTCGAGAGAAGTATCAATTGCTGTTGGTGAAGTACCTGCTGTCGAAACAAGTCGATGGGAAGACGAAGCTGCCATTGACGGAGTTCAATAGGGATGGCGATCAAGCAAACGGGATCAGGTTTCGGGACTTCGTGAGACAGGATCTGAGAGACGATGCGGAACGAGTTGAGATCGATAAAGCCATTGAAGGCATTCTGGGCATGATGCGATTTGGCAAGCACGATTCGCCGATCTTACTGGAATCTCTGGGTGACCTGCTCTATTACGGTGAGGGAGATCGCTCGAACAACCAGCAACTAGCTTCTCGCGCATACTTGCAGGCCAGCTACCTGACGAAAGATCAGCCGGAAGTATCAATCGCCTATCGACGGCGCGCAGAAGTGATACTGTCCCTGCAAATGGGAGGGAGTGGCCCCAATGGAACTTTGACACTCGCCGAACTCGAATCGACTTTTCAGAAGGAACTGAGTGACGCGAATGCCTGGACCCAGACGCTCGTGATTGACGAGCATCACTGGCTTGCCACCAGCCCTGACCCCGACGCAGCCTTCGCAGCGAAGTATGCCTCCGACCCCAAAGTCGTCGATCTAACTCCCCTGATGACGCCTCTTCGAAAGATCCACCTTCTCCTGCTGGCCCCGTGTGTCGCCGGGCTCGCTCTAGCCGCTTTCATCTTCATTCGAGTGTGGCGGAGCAGATCCTTGAAGAGGTTGGCTGAGACCACGAGTCGCGAGGTGTGAGTCGAATCACTCCGCATCCCGAACATACACCGGGTTCGAGAGTACCCACGGTTTCCGCTCCCCGGCCACATCGAGCCAGAGTTCGACGCGGTAGTTCCCGACAGCGGTGGCCGGGTATTCCAACTGGTCCCCATCGGCTTCGTGAATCAGTTCGCCGCTGCGGAAGACGCGCCAGCGACCTGGCAGCGGGGACTTCGCGATGAGCTTCAGCCCCTCGACCTTTGCGACAACACTGCCCATCTCGTGTCGCGTCTCACCTTGCCATGCCGCGAAGTCAAACCCCCGCGAATCGGCGATCCCGTCAAAGGCCACAAACGCTCTCCCGCGTTCGAGGGCCTCGCTGATTGCAGCTTGCGTCAGCTCAGTGGCCAGCACGTGTGTCCCGACATGACGCAAGCTGTTCTCGTAAGGGTCGAGCTGCAAGCGGAAGATCGTGTCGCCGACTTGTGTGGTGTCGGGGAACGGCTTGATCGCCTGGACAATCTTGGCATCGAGGATCAACAGTTCCTCACCCAGGGCATCCTCGACGCGGACTTTGTTCCCTTCCGCAAGTTTGAGCCGCAACCCAATGTTCTGATGGGCGTCGTTCGCCGACACCCCGGTATGCGGCGCGATCAGACACAGTTCGTCCCACCGTTTCAAGTACTCGGCAGGGTAGTCGAGCAGAGCCAGCAGCGACTCCTGCGGGTACTTTTCGAACAACGGTGCGGTCTTGATCAGCCAAATCGGGTTCTTGAGCGAGGCATAGAGCCGTTTCTCATCCTTGGCATCGGCGTGGGTGTTGTAAATCTCCGACCCCGTCAGTCCCTGGATCTCCCAATCCATACGTTCTTCCAAGTGGCACAGAAACGTCTGGCCCGCCTGCCCGCGAACCCGTAGTGACAAGTCCTGCGGCGTCAATGATTCGAATCCTTTGAGGCTCTCGCGGGCATAAACATGCAGACCGCTCATCTCTGCACCCGGAATCAGCAATACCCCATCGCGCAGACCACAGTGCCCGTCGGTCACGAAATCGTAGTGATCCGCTGGATGTTCCGTGAACATGATTGCCTGCGTCCCGGCGGCCTTGGCAGCTGTGACGATCTCCTCGATCGTGCCGCGACTGTCATGCGAGAAGGCCGAATGGACATGCAAGTTGACGCGGAATTCATGGAACGGCCCAGAGCGAGGGAGGTCTTTCCTCGCCGCCTGAATCGCCAGCAGTGCCTGATGCACCCGCTCCAGGCGGTCGGCATGGAGGCGATCGATCGCATCCTCAGCCGAGCCGAGTTTCGGCAAGCCCCAGAGGAGGCAGACAAGGGCCAACAACAACAGTGGGCGAGCAGGCATCAAGGGCCTCGGGAGAGGTGTTCGGAGCAGCGGCACACACGTTCCACCTGCAAGCGATCTCCGAGCGAGACCGGACACTCTCCCTGTCCCGTACCTTCAGAAACTCGACCTCGTGAACGTGGACATGGACATGGAAAGTTAGCGGATATATCGCACGCGGGAAAAGTCCGGGACTCGGACATAGGTCACGGTATCCCCGAATTCCAATCGTCCGGGGCGAGAGGGGAGATGCACGACGAATGGCTTTCCGATGAGTGTCCGTTCCGGGACACCCGGCGATTCCCAGCAGCGGCTGTCCACGGATACGGGGCTATTATCGCCCAGAACAAAATACTCAGCGTTTCCCAGCGGAAACTTCTTTCCGTCAGTATTGTTTTTGGGAGTGTAGTAAACGTCCCGGAAGACACGGATGTTTCGAACGGTCAGCTCAATCCCGCGGACACCCAGGCGGGCCACACGCTCGACCCAGGGGGCGGGAGGTGCTTCGGAACTCACCGGAAGCAGAATCGGTTCTCCGATCGGTTTGGCATCAACTCCCACAACAAGTTGGCCATCAAAGACCGATACGAGAATCTGATGTGGCCCCGCGTTCAGACCGCGCGGCAAAGGAATCAAGGCTGCCATTTGAGTCGAGCCATTGATCGTCACGTTGATCTTTTCATTGGCAAAGTCAAACCGGCAGTCCACCTGCGTCCGTCCATGGATCAGCCGCGTGGTGAGCTCTCCAGTCTGGGGCCACTGGACCAGCTCGAACTCCAGCATGACATCGCGCACTCGGTAGCTCTGGACTCCCGTGTACCGCTGGTTGTAGCCGTACTCATCCGAGATCGGAGCGAAATGCGATCGGCGATAGAGCGTTTCGATGGCCTGGTGAAACGCCTGGTCCTCGGTCCGATCCATCCAGCGGTCTCGCTCATCCGCCGAGAGTGCCCCTTGAATCGTCAGCAACTTCCGCTCCGAGTCGTATTCGAGCGAAGTGAACTCGGGCGACAGCGGGACGAGTGACCGAGGCCAGTGTGCGAGTGCAACTTGAGCGGTATGCGATCCGCCAGCTACCACCCAATGCCGAAATTCCAGCCAGTCCAGGGGAGTGTTGGCAGAACTGCCACTAAATTCAAATCCATCCGGGATTTCGGACCAACCCGACTCGTCGTTCTCCGCCGACCAGCGCGGTTCCCAGTCCTCATGGTCCTGGTCGGGTTGGTGGAGGTGTTCATCGACAAGAATTCGAGTTCCCAGTTGGGCCAAGAGCGACTTCCGCTGGGGGACACCGTTGGCGATCACTTCACCCTCTCGGATTTCCATCGTCTCGCCGGGTAAACCGACAGCGCGCTTCACGTAGGCTTCGAGCGGGTTGCCGGGGTTGCGGAAGACGATGACCTCCCAGCGATGCGGGCGGCGCAGCATGTAAGCATGTTTATTCACAAGGAGTTGATCCCCCTCGTTTTTCGGCAGGCTGCCAACCGTCAGTCCCGTGCGTCCGCAATTGGGACAGGCTGTCCCGGAAACTCCGTACGGGTCGCTAACACTGGCCTCAGCTGTGGAGGCGATCGGCGCACTCCCTTCGGCTTCGGCAAGCGACATGCCCTTGGCAAACTGATGAGAGCAGGTCGGACATGTGACTTGCCGGTGATACCCGAGCAGGCAGGGAGCCATTGAGCCGGTCGAAATCAAATAACCTTCAGCAGCGAAGGTGCGAAAAATCAGCACTGTCACTGCCAGCAGTAACAGTGATTCGACCACATGGCGGATGGCCGATGTGCCGGGTGTTTGTTCGGGATGGGGTTCTTCCCCGGTCACCAGATTGCCTTGTGAAATAGGTCGGGTTGTGACGATCGAAGCGACGATTCCGATCTTACCTGTTCCACCCATTGTAATGGAATCGAGACCTATGAGGATTTTTTGGGGTACGTCAGAAAACGTCGGTAGGAGTTCACACGAGAGGTAACACCTGACTGGGACGACTGTTCTGACGCACATAACTTTTGGGGTCAATCACTGGAGATCGACGGCGCATGCGCCGGATCTGGAATTGTCCACAGGCTGATCCAGAGGAGCGGCGCGACATTGCCGACCGGTTGTTTGGGAAAACTCGCCCACCAGGCCGGAACTTGTCACGTTCAGCGGTGTTCAATATCCAGAGGGACCACGGTATTGAATCGACGGAACCTCCACACTTACAATCACTTTCTGACAGCGCGGATGGCGTTTGTACCACTGGGGAGAGACACAATGAAATCGTTGCTTTGGTCACGTTGGGGACTGTTGTCGATGTGTTGTGCAGCGAGCGGCTTCGCCCAGGAGGGGAGTCCCGTTGACCAGTTTGCCAAGTTGGACACGAACAAGGACGGCCAACTCTCCCTGGAAGAAGTTCCCGAAGACGCCCGCCCGCACTTTGAACGGTTGATGCGGAAGGGTAACAAGGACGAAAACAAGACGCTGTCGCAGGACGAGTTCGTGGCGGCTCACACGCCGGATGCACCTCCGGAACCGGGAGCGGGGGGGCCGGGTGGTCCAGGAGGACGCGAAGGCCGAGGGAACCCGGGCCAGATGTTTGAGCGTCTCGATACCAACAAAGACGGCAAATTGTCGAAGAGTGAGATCCCCGATGGAGCTCCGGAACCGTTCCGTGACATGCTCAATCGGGCCTTCGAAAAGGCGGGCAAGGAAGAGCTTTCTCGCGAAGAGTTGATGCTCGGGATGGGTCAGGCAATGCAGGGGCGCGGCGGCAACCCACCGGGTGCAGGCAATCCACAAGAGGGTGGACGCGGCCCAGGCCAGATGCTGCAAATGCTTAAAGACATGGACAAGAACGGCGACGGCAAGGTCTCGCTGGATGAAATGCCCGAAGAGCGGCGAGAACGACTCCAGGGCCTGATGCAGCAAATCGGTGGCGGCGACGCCATCGATCTGAAGAAGGCCGAAGAGTTCGCAGCTCGCATGGGCCGTCCTGGTGAAGGTCGTCCCGGCGGCGCAGGTCGGGGTCCGGATGGACGCCCCGAGGGTAGCCCTCGACCGGAAGGAGAACGTCGCGGACCCGATGGAGATTCTCCTCGCGAGCGGATGGAAGACGGCCCACGGGGACGTGGTCCTGATGGACAAGGGCCCCAGGGTGGACTGCTGCGGGTACTCGATGAGAACCGCGATGGTCGACTGAGCCGGGAGGAATTCTCAAAGGCTGCGACCTATTTTGGCGACCTGGACCAGAACCGCGATGGATCGCTCGATCCGAGCGAATTGGTGGGGCCATCCGGGCGTGGCTTTGGGGGTGAACGAGAGATGGGTCCGGATGGTCGTGGACCTCGACCGGACGGACCAGAGGGCGAACGTCGAGGGCCGGATGCTCGCCCCGATGGAGCTGGGCGTCGTCCGGAAGGCGACCGTCCGCGCCCCGAGGGGGAAGGCCGAGGCCAGCGCCCCGAGGGAGACAACCCGCGCCCCGCAGCTGATGGAGAACGCGGTCGCCCCGGTTTGGGTGGTCCTCGGCCCGAAGGTGCCCCAGGGGGTGGACGCTTCAACCCGGAAGAGTTCTGGAAGCAGCTTGATAAGAACGGTGACGGCGGCATCTCCAAGGAAGAGGCTCCCGACCGTATGAAGGAAAACTTCGATGCGATCGACACCAACAAGGATGGCAAGATCGACCAGAACGAAGCGCGAGCCATGATGGAACGTCGCAATGGCGCAGGCGGTCGCGGTCCCGGAGAAGGTGGTCGTCCCGGCCGTGAACCGGGAGCGGATGGCGAACGTCGTCCGGCCCGTCCCGAAGCGGATCAGGCCAAACCGGAAGGCGAAAAGCCATCTGAAGAAAAGCCAGCCGAAGCTCCGAAAGTCTGACGGGAAGGCGGACTTTCTCGAAGCGACTTCACGCAGTCGTGACACGAGACATGCAGCGTGAGCGTCCGGCGTGAGCCGATGGTACTTCTGGGAACGCCCACAGAACCAGGGGGCTGACTCCGCCCCGCTCGCCCCAACGTTCACTCAGAGCTGCTCGGGGGATAAACACGACAGGCCGGACCACAAGGTCCGGCCTGTCGTCGTTGGCCCCACCCCTCGGTCCTCAGATCCGCTTGGGACCGCATATCGCCCTAAGCTCTGCTTCGCCTGCGTGCCATTCCCACTGCGTCTCGGCCTGTCTGCCGCCACGACTCAAATGACCGTAGGCTGTGCCTGTCGGCGACTCGCACTCCGCTCTCTGTCGCCGCCGGTTCTTTTTTCGCGCCCGATGGAACCCGTGGCTAGCGCCATGCGGCTCA
>JANOKO010001220.1:0-1557 GCA_031419335.1 Planctomycetota bacterium | reverse complement strand
CCTGGCCGGACTCTTCCCTGGATACCGAGGACCGGGAAGTGTTGGAGACGCTCCTGAACAACCTCAGTTCACTGGGACGGGCCGAGGGCTGGGTCGAAGCTCGGCTAAGTTCATCGATGGCTTGCGGGGAGAAGTGCGAGCCATCGGACACCAATGACTCGAACCCAGTTCCGGTCCTCTGCGCAGATGCAGCCAGTGCTTTCTCCGACACTCACTATCCGACACTCGATCCAAAGAAGCTCACCAAAGGTGCCGTGAATCCCGCCAATTTCCTCTTCGATTGCCCCCGCTGGCACCTCTGTATCGATACCCAGACGCTCCACGAGAACCGCTGGTCCGCCATGCCGGGGACCAAATGGGTGAACTACAAGAGGATCTCGGAAGCCACCTCGGTACGCTCTGCCGCAGTGGTTCAGCGTGTGCGCCCCACAGTTCTCCGGTTCTTGCTGGACGGTCCAGTCTTGCCACTGTTAACTGACACGCTGTTCCTGACTGAGGCCTTTCGCAAAGTGGCCATGAAACACTTCGGTTCGTGGTGCGAACGTCATCAAGATCAAGCCCAGAAGTACCTGCGACTCGACGACAGTGGAGAGTACGCGTCTCCGGTGTTGTCTGGAAAACGGTCTGATGGCACGATCCTTTCGGATCACGGGCATGCAAGGTATCTGGCGACTGCCGAAGGGGAAGACCCGCGCCGCATCACTCACCTGACGGTCTGTGCCAGGAACGGGTTTTCGGAGAATGAAGTCGAATCGCTCGCGGGGATCAGCGACTTGAAGGCGTTCTTTCGCTTGAAAGGGATTCGAGTCCGGCTGATCGGAAGTGACATCACAGCTCCCCGCTTATCTGGACCCGCCAGCGAATGGGTCTCATCCACACCCTTCCTCGGATACGCGCCGATCGGTGTATCCGGACGCCTCAGCTATCTCCGCAAGACGATCAAGCGGGATTGGCGAAAACTGGCTGAGTCAGTTCCGGAGTATCAGGGGATCGACCTGCTCGAAGTGTCCGAACTCCCCGACAACGATGCCGCTTGGAAGGAAAAGCCACGAGCATACGATTTCCGCCGAGTCCGTCAGAAAGACTCAGAAACCGGTCCGAGACCCTGCGGTCTCTTCAAACTCCGCTTCTCGAAGCCCGTCACCGGGCCGCTCTACCTGGGCTATGCCAGCCACTTCGGTCTCGGACTGTTCACCCCATTGACGAAGTAGTCGCTTTCTTCCACGCCGATGCCAGATCCAAAACTCCCTCAATGTTCTGAGTCGCAGTCGGTTTGGTTTTTCTCCCACTCCCAGCTCCCGGAGGGCCATTCCGATGAGTTCCCGCTCAGAATCCGTAGATGACTCGCTCATCCCAGTACGGATGCTCAACGAGTTCACGTACTGCCCGCGTTTGGGATATCTCGAATGGGTGCAGGGGGAGTGGGCGGAGAATCGGGAGACGCTCGAAGGGACGTTCGGGCATCGCAACGTCGACAAGCCAGATCGTCAGCAGTTTCCCTCGGGTGAAATCAATACTGAGGAGCACATCCCACAAACTCGTTCGGATGTGGCCAAC
>JANOKO010001219.1:0-4025 GCA_031419335.1 Planctomycetota bacterium | reverse complement strand
TGATGCCAGTGGCGATGTCCTGATCGGTGAACCACCGCCGGACCGCGATGGCTGGAAAGTGACAATCGCGGGCCTCTCCGGAGGAGTGGACGAGAACGGTTCACGAATGATTCTGGTCAAAAATTCCGCGATTACCACTTCGGGAGATGCCCGCCAGTTTGTCGAAGTCGAGGGACAGCGCTACTCTCATATTGTCGATCCCCAGACTGGTCTGGGGATCACCCGTCGCTGCAGCACCACGGTTATCGCGCCCACCGGCTGGCAGGCCGACAGCTATGCCACAGCTGTGAATGTGCTGGGGATGGAAGCGGGGCAGCGCTGGATCGAACGGCAGTCGGGGTGTTCGGCGCTGCTCCTCGAATTGCGTGACGGAACTCAGGTTTGCACCCTTTCGAAGGGTTTTCCTCCCCCGACTCCCTGAGCGGAATGAACTATCTGTCCCCCAGCAACATCCAGAGTCCCTCTGGGAGGATTTTGCGGGTTATTCTGATTTTTCTGAAGTTTCGGGCGGAGAGGACCGATGAAACAGGTAGTGACCGTCGTCTGAACTGGCTCCCATTGGAGCCGCAACGGTTATCCTCGACCTGTGAGCAGCGGAATGAACCTCACCAAACAGCACCTCGGGACGCTCGGACTGTTGGCCGGATGTCTGCTGATGGGAAGCCTGGCGGGATGCCAAACCACAGTCGGTGGCCAGACCTTGCCTTCACCGGATTACCTTCGGGACGACATTCAGTACTTCCCGGCGGGACCAGAATTCTTGCTGCCGAACACCGTTCGGGCGATGGAAGAGTACAAGGCCGCCCAAGCAGGCGAAGATGCACAACCTTACAACCCGAATCCGTAACTCCAATCACAAAAACAAGTTCCAACACGCCATCGACCCGGACTCTCCGCGCCGCTGGTTCTGTTTTTGACATATTGGCCATTGTCCCTAGACGAAAGCGACTGTTTCCCAGAAAATCATCTTCGCCCTGACGGGGACGCGCTGGACGATTGGCCTCGCGTGGGAGGCCGTCCGATTCTTTCGGACTGGCATACTCCGACTCCCGTCGCACTGTGAATCTGGGATGAACGCTTCGGCGTCTGTAGCAGCTCTCAAGCTGCAATGTCCGGTGATCGCACCTTCCATGCTGAAGTGCGACTTCGGGAACCTTCGTCGAGAGATCGAACTGCTCGACCGCGCTGCTGCAACTGTCCTGCACTGGGATGTCATGGACGGGCATTTCGTGCCCAACCTCTCCTACGGCGCGATGCTGATCGAGCGGGTGCGTCCACTCACGCGGGCCTTCTTCGACGCCCATTTGATGATCTCCGACCCGGCGAAATACCTGGACGAGTACGTCAAAGCGGGCTGCCAGGCGATTACCTTTCATATCGAGGCGGTCCCCCAGCCGCTGCCGTTGCTACGCCGCATCCGTGAGGCGGGTTGCCTCGCGGGCATTGCGATCAATCCGCAAACCCCCGTGTCGGCCATCGCGTCGACGGTCGGTGAGTGCGACCTCGTGCTTGTGATGAGTGTCGAACCGGGGTTCGGAGGCCAGTCCTTCATCCCGGCTGCGATCGAAAAAGCGTCGGAAGTGCGGGCTCTGTTCGGGCCCTCGGTGCTGATCTCCATTGATGGGGGAATTGGCCCGAAAACCATCTCAGGCCCAGCGGGGGCCGGGGTGGATCTGTTCGTTGCGGGGAGTTCGGTGTTCGAGACACCGGATTATGGTCAAGCGATCCAGGGCATGGCTGCGCTGGCTCGGACCGCTCGCAACGTCTCTTGAGGAGTGGCAATGTCGACAGTGCGTTTGGTGGTTCGGCCCGGCGAAACCGAGTTCGACGGGCAGTCACGCATTCAAGGCAGCCTCGACCTGCCGCTGACCGATCTCGGTCGGCAACAAGTGAGCGAGATCGTCGAGCAACTCCGCCTCGAGGCGTTCGATGTGATCTACGCATCCCCCACGGAACCCGCCTCGACCACAGCCGAGATCATCGGCCACGCGCTGGGCATCCCCGTCAAGATCGTTGACGGACTGGCCAATCTGCACCAGGGCCTGTGGCAGGGATTGCAGCTCGAAGAGATCCGCCGCAAGCATCCCCGCGTTTATAAGCAATGGGAGGACGACCCCGAATCCGTCTGCGCCCCCAACGGCGAGGAGTGCGAAGAGGCCCATGAGAGAGTTGAGCACGCTCTGAAGAAGCCCCTCAAACGCGACGAATCATTCGTGGTCGTGGCCCCCGAACCGATCGCGACCCTCATCACCAGCGTACTGAAAGGCGAGTCGGCTCAACTGGCCGGACCGATTCCTCGCAGCGGAACGCTGAGCCGGGTCGAGAAGATTCTGCCCACCCCGGTCGTGACAATCGTCGGTGCCCCGGAACCCAGCCCCTCTCGATTGTGGCGAGGATTGCCCTCGGGCGAGATTCCAGCTGTGATGTAACAAGTCCCGGGACATGTGGGATATTCACAGTGCCTACGAGCGAAACAACGGGAATGCGTCGGTGATTGCGATGAATCCGCCTGAGTTCGCCGCGTCCCAAGCGACCAGTTTTTACTGGCGGTCTTGCTCCAGCGATTTCTCATCGCCTTTTCCTGGAGCTTTCAAGTGCTGAACCGATCATCGTTGATTCGTTTCTTCACGGTATTACTCGACACTCCTCGCTGAATAATTCGGACACTCCGCGCTGAAACCGACACAGTCGCCAGACTCTCCGAGTCCGGTGGTTCAGCGCCTGAATTGCGGGGCACACACTCACAGAGAAACCGCGCGTCTCGAATTCAGAGTTTTCCGAACGCCCGCGCGGCGGGGACTTCGCAGACACCGGACTCGGAGAGTCCGGCGACTTGGGGCCTTCCGCGGGCTCCCGACCTCGGAAAGGCTTTCGGCTTCAGCGCGGAGTGTCGATGATCAGGTTCATCCGACTTTTGTGTCGCCCCCCGATCGTTTCACTGCCCCCAGGAAACTGTTAGCTTGGGCGAAGAACAACCTGGAACCGTAACCCATGTCTTCCCGCACCGACATCCTCCAACGCATCCGCAAGCATTCGCTCCCCAGCGAGTCGCTCCCGGAGCATCTGCAACAGGGTGTCCAGTACCCCGATCCGATTGTTCAGTTCTGTGAGGTGCTGAAGATGGTCGGCGGACGCGGCGTGCGGGTTGCGACGCTGGCCGAGGCTCACGCTCAACTCAACGAACTGCCTCAGTATCAATCTGCGAAGCAGCGGGTCTCGGCCTGTCCCGGTGTGGGTGAGACGAACTTTCGAGCGGATCTGGTGACCGACCCGCACGACTTCAATGATGTCGATTTCGCCGTCCTGCCAGGTCAGCTGGCCGTCGCCGAAAACGCAGCCGTGTGGGTCACGGACGAGAACGTCCCGCACCGTGTCTTGTATTTTCTGACGCAACACCTGGCTCTGGTCGTGCCGAGCCGGGCGTTGGTCCACAACCTCGGGCAGGCCTATCCCCGTGTGACGGTCGGAACCCGACCATTCACGGCCTGGATCTCCGGCCCCTCGAAGACAGCCGATATTGAACAGTCGTTGGTCATCGGAGCCCATGGCCCCCGTTCACTGGTGGTGTTCCTCGTGGATGAGTTGCCGGTGTGAACTTACCAGCTTTTGGTCTCTTCTTTTGCTCTTGTGTGAGGTTGCAATGAACCTCTTTGGCAGGTCACTTCAGTGCGGTCGAATCGGGACTGAGAACTTCCATGCGATTACAGCTTGCCGTGTGCCTGATGATAGGCATCGTTGTTTGTCAGCCAGTCATCCAGGCCGCTGAAAGGGAGTCCATCCGGGTCAACGCCGCTGGCACAGGGTTCGAAACAGCGGTGACACACCAACCGTTTTCACCTTGGGGCTGCATCTCGGCGAAGTCCTCCTCGACCGATTTCCATTCGGTGTCCCAGTAGTCTTCGATCAACCGGCCCTCGCGGTCGTGATCGTAGTTGAAGCCCCAAGGTGAAAACGGTTGGTGTGTCACCGCTGTTTCGAACCCTGTGCCAGCGGCGTTGACCCGGATGGACTCCCTTTCAGCGGCC
>JANOKO010001218.1:0-2212 GCA_031419335.1 Planctomycetota bacterium | reverse complement strand
CGAAATCGCTGGGGCGACGAGTTCGGCCAGAAAAACGTGGAGTCGCCAGCCGCAGCAGCGATTTCGGAGAAATCGCCGACATTCAGGCCACCCCTGTGGCTTCGATCGTGTTCACAGCACTGGCCTCGCCCTCCCGATCAGCGTTCGCCACCGACATGCGTGACGCACCCACACGTACAAGGCACCAGTTTCGATTCCCCCCGAATTCGTTACCCTACTACTGTCCGACCATATTCACTCAAGGCACTCGCATGAGCCAACTCGAATCCGACGAACTCGAACAGCGAATTGAAGCTCTGTTCGGACAGATTGACGAACTCACCGATCAATGCAAGTATCGCTCGGCGGTGCGAGTGGCCAATGAGATTCGCCGACTGGCCAAGTCCGAGGGACGGCTGGTCGAGTACATCCGCGGCCTGTTCATCGCCATGAACTACGGCGTGTCATGCCTCGACCCCGAATCGGGCCGCGACCACGCCCTCGAACTGATTGCGATTCTGGAGAACGAGGACCGTGCCCGCCAGTTGCAACCCGACCTCCCCGAAGAGCAGTACGACTGGTATCGCAGCCGGTTCTCGTCGTGTGCGTACGACAACTTCGCGCGGGCCGTGGCGAACATTCAGGGGTTCAATTCGGACGGGATGCACGCCTGCATCAATGACGGATTGCAGGTGTGCCGCCGGTCGGGGAAGTTGGAGTGCCTGAAGTGCTTTCGCGAATACGCCGCCGAGGTGTACGAGGCGGCTGACGATCTGGAGATGGCGCTGCACAACGCCCGTCTGGGGATCGCGCACCTCGATCCCGGACCGCATGACCGGCGCTGGGTGGGCGTGAAGGAAGAGGCCCGGTTGCTATTGATGCAGGGACAAATTGAAGAGGCCCTCGCGGGACTGCAGCGCGGCTGGTCGATGAAGGACGAGTACCACGACCCGTACGCAGCCACGCTCGAAGGCCACATGCTGATGAAGGTGCTGCTGACGCTCAATGGGCGCGAGAACGAGCTGTCGCAGTGGGTCACGCCGGAGGTCTCGGCTCAGTTTACGTCCCCCCCGCGCGGGGAGTATGCGTGGTTCGACCTGCGGGCCGACATGTTTGAGTCGTTCTTCGCGTTCTGCGCGGGGGATCACGCGAAAGCCATCTCGCTGCTGGAACAATGGGATCCACTGTTAAGGCGGCAGAAGTGCCTCGACGAATGGTTCCATGTCCGACTCCAATTGATTGCCACATTGCGATATGCAGGACAGATGCAGCGAGTCACGGGTCTGGCCAAGCAATTGGAAGCGGGTGCGACCGAGGCCCGCGATTACTTGACTCTGCGTCGTCTGAAGCGAGTCCTGGATCCTCATGCACATCCGACGCCACTGGGGTTGCTTGGCGATGTCATGGTGGGGCCATTCGCAGCGCCTCGCATTGACGGCCCGAGTCACTCCCCGATCGTGTTCACGGCAGTGCCGGATACGGGGGGTGACAATGTGCCTCCCACCGTCGAACCCGAACGGCCTCCCTCACCACTCTCACTCACGATCGAGAGTCTGGTCGCAGAGCTGCAAATATCTTCGACTGAACCCGCGTTCTCCGCTGTTCGGGCTCAGGTACTCGCGCTGCCTCCGCTGTCGGTCTCGGATGATCGGGATGTGAGCAAGTTGCTCCAGTTGCTCAAATACTCGTTGACGCATACAGCCGATCCGAAATCGATCTGGGCCTGGGCGGAAGCGGTAGGTGAGCCGTTCGGTCGGATGGCGAACATCATTTGTCACCGTGCGGTCCTGGGGGCCATTCTGTTGCAGTTTCCAGCCGATCCCCCGGTGATCTCAACGGATCGCATTGCGGAGTTGTTTCGGACATCTATGGACTTGGACCCGAACTCAGCGTTTTCTCATTCACAAGCGGGGACGTTCCATTTGCAGCAGGGCAACCTGAGCGAGGCCGAACGCTGCCTATCAAGGGCTTGCCGGTTGGACCGTGTCGCCAGTTCACCCGCCCTGCAACTGGCCGATGTCTATAGCCAAACTGATCGCCGCCGGGATGGGCTGGCGGTGCTGGACATGTGCTTGCGCGAGGGGACGCAGGATCCGGATGTGGCGTGGGAGGCGGCACTCTATGCGTATGGGCTGGAGCAGTACGAACCGGTGCTGACGTACCTCGACCGGTTCGATCAGTGGAGACCGAACTCACCGTGGAGCGGGCACTACCGCGCTGCAGCCCTGCTCGA
>JANOKO010001217.1:0-1401 GCA_031419335.1 Planctomycetota bacterium | reverse complement strand
CGACAACGTCACCCTCATCGCCGTCGCCCGAAAACTCCTCATCCGTCTCAACACACTTCTCTCACACCTCAAAATCCACCCCCCCGAATGCGACGCTCGCCACTTGACCAGCGACACCGTCGCTTTCGTGGTGAATTTCATGAACTTGTATCGAGCCAGTTCCTAAACGAGCCAGTTCCTAAACGAGCGTCACTCCTCGCTTCCCGCAAACCAGAAAAGCCCACCGGTTGACGCCGGTGGGCTTTTTTTAGGCGTTTCAATGCGACTCATTCCAGCACTACGGCTTCGGCGAATAATCGACCGTCTTCAAGAACACGGCTCCCGGCGGAACTGCCAGGATCTTGCCGTTGGCCTCGGTCTTCGTGGCCACTGCCTTCCACTCCGGATCAGCTCGGAAATCGTCCCATGACTTCTTCGAGGCATCCCGGCTGGCATGCTCCAAAACGTAATACAGATGCGTCGTCGACTTCGGCTCATCGGTCGGAGACCAGTAACCGATCGAGCGCATGCCGTGCTTGTTGAACAGCTTCTCCGTGTGTTCGCGGAACCGGGAGTGCATGTCGCCCAGCTTGCCCTCGGCAGCTGTGTAGATGCGGAGTTCGTAGGTCTTGTCCTGCTGTGCTTTTTCGGTGGCTGGGGAGTAGTCGGTCTCCGTCATGTAGATCGCTTCGGGAGCCTTGGCGAGGATCTTGCCGTGCTTCTCTTCGCTGGCCTTGGCGACGGCCTTCCAGTCCGGGTCAGCCTGGAAATCCGCCCACGATTTCTTGGCAGCGTCGCGACTGGCGTGGTGGATGATGTAGTACAGGGTTTTCCCCGCGGTCGGCCCTTCGCTGGCCTCCCAATAGGCAATGTTCTTCATGCCGTGCTTCTCGAACAGCTTCATCGTGTGGTCGCGGAACCGCTCGTTGAGAGCCTCCAGCTTCCCCGGCTCACACGTATAGATCCGCATCTCCAGCACCCCTTCCCCCGCACGGGCCTCCCCGCCGAGCAGTGCCATCACAGCGACCATTACCATACCGAGCCATCCCCAACGTCGTTGCATGATTCTCTCCAGGCCAGACAGAAAACGTGTCCACAGGGAGGCCAGCTTATCGCGTGCTGAGTCTATGACCAAGGGTGGCGAGTGTCCGCGATTTCTCCGAAATCACTGCCTGACCGCGAATCGTGAACGATTCTCAATGGCATGCGCCGCCTCGGCGATTTCTAAGAAATCGCCGACACGTTTTACGCCGCTCGCGATTGAGCGGCAGTTTCGCGAGGCAATCGCACGCGGAAAGTACTCCCCAGTCCGGGTCCAGCACTGCTGGCGGAGATCGAGCCCGCGTGTGACTCGATGATCTTGCGGGTCAGTGAGAGCCCCAGACCGGTGCCCAGCCCGACATCCTTGGTGGTAAAGAAGGG
>JANOKO010001216.1:0-10179 GCA_031419335.1 Planctomycetota bacterium | reverse complement strand
CGAGTAAGACGGCCTTTCCAGGCCGTCTCCGTGCGGTCAGGCCGGGCTGGAAAGCCCGGCCAACTTCACCAACGCGCACGCTCGCAGCCACTCCTCACATCGAGCGGGCCACGTCACAACGGCATTCGGGCTCTTGCGCATGCCGTACCCGTGGCCACCCTTGCTGTAGACGTGCAGTTCGGCGGGAACCTTGTTCCGTTTGAGGGCCAGGAAGTATTGGACGCTGCTGTCGGCGGTGACGCCATCGTCGTAGGCGTGGGCCAGGAAGGCGGGCGGGGTCTGGTCGTTGACGGCGATCATCGGCGTCAGGGCGGTCATGTCCTTCGTCACGAGGTAGGCTGGGTAGATCAGGATCGAAAAGTCCGGGCGGCCCGAGAGCTTGTCGGCCTCGTCGATGGCCGGGTAGCTGAGGGTCTCGTAGTTCGTCGAGGTCCGAGCGGCGAGATGACCCCCGGCGGAGAACCCGAGGATGCCGATCTTCTTGTCGTCCAGCTTCCACTCGGCGGCCTTGCTGCGCACGAGCCGCATGGCGCGCTGAGCGTCCTGGTGCGAGCAGACCGGCTGCTCCTCGTCCTTGGGGGCGTTCGGTCGGCGGGGCACGCGGTACTTCAGCACGATGCCGGTCACGCCCACGCTGTTGAGCCACTCGGCGATCTCGGTCCCCTCCAAGTCCCATGCCAGGATGTTGTACCCGCCCCCCGGACAGATGACGACAGCGGTTCCGTTCGCTTTGTCAGCTGCGGGGCGATAGATGGTGAGCGTTGGCTTGGTCACATTGCCGACGCGCGTGACCGTCCCCTTCTCCTCGGGCTTGCCGACAATGGAGGTCTCCTCGCCGACACCGCTCGGCTCGCCGGGAGCGGCTGTGGGCCAGACATCAATGACTTCGGTCGGCTCAGCGGCCATGACGTTCACCGCAGACAGACCGATCAGAATCGCACAAACCGACAAGAACGACCGATACATGGAATGCTCCGCACGAAGAGAACCGAGTTGGAATGTGGTGAACCCAAGCCCCTGGCGGTTGCAACCGACGGGCATTTACTGGCTGATCGCTGAATGCTGACGGCTTTACACCGCCTTGCGGTCCGCCGTGAACCCGCACGTCTTATGCGCCCCATCACAGAACGGCTTGTTCTGCGAGTGATCGCAACGGCACAGAGCAAACGTCTCTTTGCCCTGCAGATCGTAGACCTGGCCTTCGTGGTCACACAATTTGGCCGGTCCCTGAACGAGAAGGGGACCGTTCAGGCGCGTGGTAATGCTAACTTCGCTCATGGGACTTTGGCTTTCGAGACGCATCAGTTTCCGGGAAATCGAGATTCAGCGGATCGTTTGCAAGGGGAAGGAGACACACTGCCGATAGTCTAGTGCATCCGTCGCCGTGCTGTCATTCTGATCGCTGCGTACTCTTTTATGAACTCGCCCCGAGACGGGCTTGAAGGTCTATTCGCTCAAAGTGACTGACTTGGGGCAAGCGTCTCATCACTGCCAGTTCTTCCCTTCGCACGGGATGAACCGCATCCAGCGCTCACCCGGTACTCGACTTGCTGAGCTGAGCTGCGATGATGGAGCTTCACTTACCACGGGTGGTCGGCGGAGTAAGCTGACCTCGAATTGGCGGGCATCCAGACTGCACTCGGTTGCGCCTGAATCACTCCCGAGTGTGGGACAACGTACACCGGGTTCCCGAGCAGTTGCGAGCCACCGGATACCGCCCAGCCGCCAGTGACCGAGCCGCCAGCGGGGGTGGAATATCCACTGTGTCCTATACCGCATGTGAGTGCAGAGCACGTACCCAGGAAACACGGCGGTGCAGTGACAAATGAGTGTCTGGGTGCTGGGAGGCTGATGTGAGTATCGATGACCGAGCCCGGCAAACAGGTCGCTGGCATTTGTGTTGTCACTGTTCCGGGACATACAGCCAGCGGTGTGCCGCCTGAGATCAGTACTGGCTGCGAAGCCGAGATGGAGATGCTCAAGGACTGATCCACAGATGCCTCGGCTTCAATGACCGGGGGACATGGGACATCCACGGGGGCCAACTGGACTGGTGGGGCAGGCGGAGCCAAGGGGACTTCGATCGGGACCAATTCCACAGCCGAGGGCAGCTCGATGCTCTCGCGCTCACGGATCATCCAACGGCTCATCTCTCGTGGATGAACGCTTTCGTTCCGCTCGAACTCCGGCAGTGGCTGGAGCTGGTCTTCGATGACCGGAACCAGTTCGGCTTCCTCATTACGATACGGCACATTGGATGAACCAGCGGTTCTCGCCTTGATTTGACAATGGCAAGGATCCTTAAAGCTATGGAATCCGGTATAGCAGTAGCTTTGATCCAGGGAGGAAATCGCGCAGCCGACATCCGACAGCTCGCTGTTCACAGCATCTCGCACACAGGTCAACCCCGTCGCGAGACCAATCACACCGACCGTAGAAATAAGTACGAGTTCGGCAGACACCACGAAACCTGCCTGGTCACTCCACAACTGCTTCAGCACATGCAACATGATGAGTCCTTTTCAATCGTCCGAGTCGTCCAATGAGCAGCCATGAGAAGAAGGTCGCGCGGGGTGAACGAGAGGAGCTGTGCAGCCAGCACCGAAACAAGCATCAGGGAACGAACCGTTTCTCTCACCAACACAGCGAGAGATGATGCTTGCTTCTCACTCATTTCCCCGCAGCGACCAACGACATGGCGATGTCTCACGTCGCCACACACGCTCGCTGTCATAAGTCGCTCGTCGGTCTCCCGGTTGTCTCGATCGAAAGGGCCGCCGGTTCCCAACGGCTGAGAAGCCCTGACAATCGTTACAACTGGCACAAGCCGTACCACCGCGCTCATGATGACGTAGCCCTGTTCGTTTGACATTCCGTAACTGTTATTCCACAAATGGGTTACATAAAATGTCTGGATGTGCAGGTTGTGTGGGTCGTATTGCTTGTAGCGGTTATTACGATTCAGTGATTGATCTTTGGCGCATGCCCGATGTCAAGGCACTGAATCACAACATGAGGCTCCCCAGGCGTGCCCGAGGATCGCTCTGCTCAAAACACCGTCCTTCTTTTCACAGTCCTTGTTTGCCAGAATCTCGGTATGTCCACCTACATCGAACGACTGAACAAGGCGATCCGTGCCAAGCAGACTCCCGTCCTGGTGGGGCTGGACCCGCGCATGGATCTACTGCCAGTTGAGATTCTTGAGCGGGCACGGCAGGCATCACCCGACAAGCGACTGCAAATGGCGACTGCATACGAGGAGTTCTGCGTCCGCGTCATTGATGTCGTCGCGCCGCTGGTCCCCGCAGTCAAGCCGCAAGTGGCGTTCTTTGAGGAGTGCGGACCGGATGGGATGGAAGCCCTCAACACCGTGATGCGGCATGCCCGGAAGCGTGGACTGATTGTCATTGCCGATGCCAAACGAGGCGACATCGGATCGACTGCAGAAGGGTATGCTGCAGCTTGGCTCGCGGGGGATGACCCCGAGGCAGCCGCTTGGCCGTCGGACGCCTTAACGATCAACCCGTTCTTAGGGCGTGACACGCTCGACCCCTTCGTGGAAGCTGCGGTGGCTCGCAACGCTGGTTTGTACATTCTCGTCAAGACGAGCAATCCCGGTTCGGGGCTGCTGCAGGACCGCATCTCAGATGGGAAGTCGGTCAGTGAGTGCCTGGCCGAGGTCGTGGAGCAGTTGGCCCTTGAAACCAATATCCCCGCCGAACACTCGGGCAGCCTCGGTGCGGTGGTCGGAGCAACGCACCCGGAGCAGCTCGCTGCGTTGCGGCACCTGCTGACGCATGCGCCCTTGCTGATCCCCGGTTATGGGAGTCAGGGGGGAACCTCGGTGGATGTGGCGAGTGCGTTTCATGCGGACGGCACTGGAGCACTCATCAACAGTTCTCGCGGTCTCATTTTCGCCATCCAGCGTCCGGAATACCGCGACCAGTTCGCCGCCAAAGACTGGGAGCAAGCCGTGGAACGAGCGACTCGTGACATGATCGCTGATTTAGCCCGCCACACTCCGGCTGGGGTACTTCAGCATCGTTGAATCTCCGAGTTCCTCTTCTCGGAATGGGTGATATGACCGATACTCGCTGCCGTCTCGATGAGCGAGACGTGGTGGATGGGGAACGCACTTGAAAACCGGGACTCACGGATGAGCATCTCGCGGCCAGGATGGCCAGCCAGGGACACGCTGCACACCGGCTCCGAGAAGATCGGCGCCGTGGGGGCTGCGGTACGCCGAGTGTTCTGCGTCGGGATGGCGGGAACCGGGATGAAGGCCATCGCCGAGTGGTTCTCGGCAGCGGGCTGGCAGGTCAGCGGGTCGGATCGCTCGGCCACTCCGGAGGTGATCGCTCAGTTTCTGAGCCGGGGGATGCAGCTGTTCCCTGAACATTCGGCAGACCATCTGCCGCCGCGGCTGGATTTACTGATCTATAGCCCTGCTGTGACGGTGACCAATCCTGAGCGACAAGCGGCTGTGGAGCGAGAGATTCCGCAGTGGTCGTACCCGCAGGCTCTGGGCCAACTCATGCAGGGCCGCGAGGGAATTTCGATCGCCGGGACGCATGGGAAGAGTACGACGACCGCTCTCGTCGGCCATCTGCTGCGTTACGCGGGGCTGGCTCCCTCGATTCTGTGCGGTGCCGAGATGCTCGACACCGGCCTCAACGGCGTGTTGGGGAAAGTCGTCGGACTCTCCGAGTCCGGTGGTGCGACCTCCGCCAAGCAGAGCCAGACTCACAGCACGGGATCATCCGCTGCTCAGCATCGCAGGATTGCTCGCACCGGAATCGGAGAATCCGGCGACTTGGGGCGTCCTTTCACGGAGCGAAAGGCGACACTTCTCGTCGCTGAGAGTTGCGAGTATCGCGGACACTTTCTGGAGTTGACCCCGCGTGTGGTCGGGTTACTGGGGATCGAGCCTGACCACTTTGATTGCTTCCCTACGTTCGACCGAGCCTTGGCGACCTACCGCGAGTTTATCCAGAAAATCCCCGCCGCGGGACTGCTGGTGGCCAACCTCGATTGCCAGTCGACCCTGTCGATCCTCTCCGCCTGCACTGCTCGAACAATCTTCGTATCCACCACCGACGAGACAGCCGACTACTTCGTTGAGCGGGTCGAGACCACCCCAGCCGGGTTGTCACTCACAGTCAAGCTCCCCGACCATTCGACGCTCGACATCGAGTGCCCGCTGTGGGGGAATCACCACGCGGTCAACATAGTCACCGCGCTGGCCATTGCCCTCGAATACGGAGTGACACCAAAAACCAGCTGTGATGCGATCGCCGCCTTCGCTGGCATTGCCCGCCGGTTCCAGCATCGAGGCGACTGGGGGGGTCGCACCTGGATTGACGACTATGCGCATCACCCCACAGCGGTGAAGACACTCGTCGATGCCACCCGCGACCGCTACCCGGATCGTCGCGTCTGGTGTCTGTTCCAGCCGCACCAGATGTCTCGCACGCGCGAGCTATTCGATGGCTTCGTGACCTCACTCAGTCGTGCCGATGGCGTCCTCGTCCTCCCGGTCTTTGGGGCCAGGGAAGCCAGCGGTACGGAACAGACCCAGCTCGCCCGTCAACTGGTCGAGGGAGTGACCCGCTCCGGCGTCCCCGCTCATTTTGTCTCCGACCTTGACCATCCGTGGACCACTGTGGAGACTCACACGCGGCCCGGCGACATCGTGTTGACAGTCGGGGCCGGGGACATCGATCACATCTACCATGAGCTCACTGGACGACTTCAAACACATCACGCGTCATGACGAGCCGCTGGCTCCACTCACGTGGCTCAAGGTCGGCGGACCCGCGCAGCGTCTGATCGAGCCGCGCTCCGTTGACGAGCTCATCGCAGTCGTCCGCACCTGCCACGAAAGCGGAGTCACGGTGCGGATGCTGGGAGGGGGCTCCAACTTGCTCGTCCGTGATGAGGGGGTCAGCGGAGTCGTCATCCGCCTGTCCGACCCGTCTTTTGCACAGGTCACGATCGAAGGCCCGCGTTTGCAGGCGGGCGGCGGGGCCGCGCTCTCGCACGTCATTTCCGAGTCGGTGAAAGCCGGGCTGGCCGGGCTCGACACGCTTGTCGGCATCCCCGGCACCATCGCCGGAGCCCTCAAGGGAAACGCCGGAGGCCGTAACGGCGAGATCGGCGACCACCTGCACTCTGTCACCGTCATCACTGCCCAGGGTGAAAAATTTGTCCGCCAGGGCGACGAACTCGTCTTCGAATACCGCCACAGCAGCATCAACGAACTCTGCGTGATCGAGGCCGAATTCGCCCTCTCATTCGACAACCCTGACGACATCGCCGAACGCATCCGCAAGCTGTGGGTCATGAAGAAATCGACCCAGCCGCTCTCGCACCAATCGGCGGGCTGCGTGTTTAAGAATCCACGCGGATTGAGCGCTGGATCGCTGATTGAGCAGGCGGGCCTCAAGGGAATGAGGATTGGATTGTGCGAAGTCAGTGACCGCCACGGGAACTTTATCGTGACCGAGCCGGGTGCCAAGTCGGCGGAGGTACTGAAGTTGATCGACGTGATGCGGACCAAGGTGGCCGAGGCCCATGGGGTGGAATTGGAACTAGAGATTCAGGTGTGGTAACGCTGGCAGCCTGACCCTTTTTGCCGTCCCAATCGCCTCTCTGGCCCTGTCCCGTTCCTTCCCCGCTCAGGCAGTTGACCCCCGGCGACTGCCAGCTACGTTCAGTGCCAGGCGGGTTTCCTTTGCAATCGGTCTCGGATGCGGAGAGGATGTGGATGCTGGAGATCCTATCGATCACGGCCTGAATCCACTGGCTTCCGTCCATTTCTCATTGTCGACCGCATGCCACCTCTGATCGAACTCGTTGAGATCACTAAGGACTACGGAAAATTCCGGGCGCTCGATCATGTCTCCCTCAAGATTGATTCGGGGGTAACCGGCCTGTTGGGGCCGAACGGGGCGGGGAAAACGACGCTGATTAAGGTGCTGCTGGGGTTGGTGAGGACCACCAGTGGTCAAGGGCGGTTGCTCAACTACGAAATTGGACGGCAAGCTCGGGAGATTCGGGCCAAGGTCGGGTATATGCCCGAGGACGACTGCTATCTGCACGGCATGACCGGCGTTGAGTGCGTGCAGTTTGTTGCTCAGTTGTCGCTCTTCGAACCGGTCGAGGCCCTGCGGCGGGCGCATGAGATTCTGGACTTCTGCGGACTGGCTCAGGAACGCTATCGCCCGGTCGAGACCTACTCGACGGGCATGCGACAGAAGATGCGGTTTGCCCAGGCGATCGTGCATGACCCGCCGGTTCTCATCCTCGATGAGCCGACCTCGGGACTCGATCCGGAAGAGCGGCAGATCATGCTCAACCGCATCCGACTCTTGGCCCGAGACCAGGGGAAAGCGGTTTTGATCTGCACGCACATCCTGCCCGATGTGCAGTCAATCAGTGATTCCGTCGTGATCCTCGCGGGCGGCCGGGTGCAGGTCTCGGAGCGGCTCAGCGAGCTCAACCGCCCCGCGGTCCCAGCCCTGGAGATTCGGCTGCTCGGTGAGCCCACGCGGTTTTTGAACGCGGTTCGTAACCGGGGGATCTCCCTCGAAGAGCGCCCGAATGGAACGCTGCTTCTGCATGGGGCACCGATGGAACTCGCCAGCGAGGTCTGGAAGCTGGCTGCCGAATGTGGAGTCGGGGTGCGATCGTTGACGCCGTCTCGCAATTCACTGGAAGAGATTTTCTTGAACGCCGTTCGCGGGGAGCCCCACCATGCTTGAGCCAACCGCCGCATCGACGGGCTTACCCGGGCATGGTGTGAACAACCTCGGCTATCGCGGCTGGGCCGGTCAGTTGGAGCCGGGCTTTCTTCGCTGGAAGGTGATCGCTGCGGTCGGCGTCCGTCGCGCGTGGACCAGCAGTTGGCTGAAGCGGATGCTGTTTCTAGCCTGGTTGCCAGCGATCTGGTTTGGCGTGGGGTTCTTCGTCTGGGAGCAAGCAGCGCTCTACCCCGAATGGAGGAGAGGAGCAGTCAACATGCTGCAGGGGTTACCGCCGTCACCGGTCTTAGATGAGATCCGTGCGTCGGCCCAGAGTGGCAACATGGAGTCGAGTCGCCACACCGTGTGGGCCTTTCTTTTGCAGTCGTTCTTTCGTTACCCGCAAGGCATCGTGATGGTGCTGGTCGTCGGCATGGTCGCTCCCCCGCTGATCTCTCAGGACATCCGGTCGCGAGCGTTCCTGATCTACTTTTCGCGACCGCTGATCCGGGGCGAGTATGTGCTGGGAAAACTGGCCAGTCTGTGGGTCTTTCTGTCGATCATTTCGACGGTCCCCGCTCTGGCGCTGTATGTCCTGGGAGTGCTCTTGTCGCCGAACTTGGGAGTGATCTCCGCGACATGGGACTTGCCACTGCGGATCATCGGGGCGTCGGCGGTGCTGATGCTCCCCACATCGGTGCTGGCGCTCTGCTTCTCGTCATTGACGCAAGAGAGCCGCTATGCGGGGTTCGCTTGGTTCGTCGTCTGGATTCTCGGTTGGTTCACCTATGTGGCCGCGACCGCGACCGCAGCCATCAACGCCGAGTATCAGTCTCGCCAAGGACAACAAATCGTGGTCATGGAGGAATCGGCGTGGACCCATCTGTCCCTGTACCACACGCTGGGGCGGGTTCAGAGCTGGGTCTTCGGGTTGTCGGATTTCAAGGATGTGTTCACCTCGATCATGATCCTCACCGCGATCACGGTGATTTCGATGACGGTCCTTGTGCGGAGGATCTCCGCCCCGATGCGCGTGTAACCGAAGTCGTCAGACTTCTGCCGATAGGCTGGTCGCCGATTCCATTTTCCGGTGTTCTATGATCGAACTTTCCCACGTCACGAAACTCTACGGCAAGGTGATCGGCGTGAATGACTTCACGCTAAGCCTGGGACCGGGGGCGTACGGACTGTTGGGGCCAAACGGGTCGGGCAAGTCGACGCTCCTCAACCTCATTACGGGGCAACTGCGACCCACGATTGGAACGGTTCGCGTCCTGGGGGAATCCCCCTGCAATAACGCCGATCTGTATCGGCGACTCGGCTATTGCCCCGGTGGAGAAGGGCTCTACGCGGACGTTTCGGCCTACGATTGGGTCGTCTACTTGCAACAGCTTCAGGGGATGACCCCGCATGCCGCGCGCGATGCCGCCGACAGTTCACTCGAACTCGTCGGCATGTCTCAAGCCATGCACCGCCCGATTTCGAGCTACTCCCGTGGCATGCGGCAACGCACCAAGCTGGCCCAGGCGATCGCGCATGACCCTGACTTCCTGATCCTCGATGAGCCGTTCAATGGCCTCGACCCTGTCGGTCGTCACGAGCTGACGACCGTCCTGCTCGATTGGATCGGACTCGGGAAGAGCTTGCTCTTTGCCAGCCATCTGCTGCACGAGATCGAGTCGATCACCAACTCATTTCTCCTCATCTGTGGAGGCCGGCTCCTCGCATCCGGGACAGCTCAGGAAGTTCACGCGATGATGCAGGGGCTTCCCAACGAGATCACTCTCCGCTGTTCCGACGCGCACCGGTTAGCGGCGCTACTGATGCAGGAGCGGGTGGCCGATTCCGTCCGCGTCGCGGACGGGACGCTGACCATTGCCACACAGAATCCGACCCGGCTGTTCGAGCAGTTCCCGGAGTGGTTAGCGAAGACGGGCGTGCAGGTGACGGAGATGCACTCCGCCGACGAATCGCTGCAAGCGTTGTTTAACTCTCTGATGAAGATGCACCGAGGAGAACTGTAATGGGCAACATGGGTGCTGTCTTTCTCTTTGAGTGGAAGCGATCGCTGACGGTCCCGCGTCTGCTGGGCTGGGCCATGATGGCCTTGTTCCCGGTCTTTATCATCGGACTGATCCGAGCCTCGATTCAGTCCCACTCACCGCCGCCCCGAGAGTTGTGGGTGGGGTTTCTGTTCGCGCTGATTCCCATGCTGGTCTGCATGCTGGGAGCACTCCTCTGGGCCACACCCGTCATCGCAACCGAACTGGAGCGACGGAGCTGGGTCTATCTGACGATTCGTCCGAATGGCGGAACAGCGGTCTTACTTGGCAAATACCTGGCAGCTGTGACATGGGTGCTTCCGGCAGCCTTGCTGGGGCTGACTCTGGCAGTCCCGCTGACGATCACTGCGAATACCGATTCGATGATGCTTTCA
>JANOKO010001215.1:0-1128 GCA_031419335.1 Planctomycetota bacterium | reverse complement strand
CTTTGTAAAACTCGCTGGGCGGCGCAAAGATTGTCAGGTGGCCCTCCTGACTTTCGATGTCATCGAGATTGATGTCGGCGTTGAGCATCGCTTCCATCACTTCATCCTCGTTGTCCCCGGGAAACGACAGAACCGCCAAGTAGTCAAAATGGAGAGCGGCAGATCCCGGAGACCCCTGCTTGCAGCCAGACTTCGTGAAGCAGTTGCGGATCTCGGCAATCGTGCGAGTCATGTTATCCGTCAAACAATCGACGATGACCAGGGAGCCCCCGGGACCGAACCCTTCGTAGCGGGCCGACTGAAAATCCTCGCCGCCGGTGCCAGCGGCCTTCTGAATCGCCTTCTCAATGACATGGCTCGGAACCTGATCCTTTTTGGCCTTTTCCACCATGCTGCGCTAGGCCGGATTCGCTTCGGGGTTCGGCACGCCGTTCTTAGCGACGACATACAATTGCTTGGCGTACTTCGAGTAGAGCTTGGTTTTCTGCGCAGCTGTCTTGAAGATCGCGTTCTTGCGATTCTCGAAGTTTCTTCCCATGAGAATTCTCTTCTACGTCGTGTGGTGGAGTGCGCAACGAGTGCGGAACGGGCACGGCAGCATGGCCCAGATGTAGCCGTGGAGGTCATGGTGACGCAGGAACGAGTGTGAGACACTCGCAGTCGTCGGACATCGAACCACCGTTGGAGGAAGACTCCGGCGGTTGGCGACACAAGATACCACCTCGCTCAACCCCGCCGCTACTGCATCGGAGTCTGCCCCCAGTTCGCATCATGATCATCGGTCGTGGCATTGCCAATTCGACTCGTGGTTCCCTTGCGGTGTCAAGCGAGCCATCCTGAAACTGAAGTGAGGCTCAGAGGGGGCGATCATCCTGGACACAAACAGGGAGGCCATCGACGGCTGGCTGGGGCGGGCTACTTGAATAGGTCGTACAATGGCCGTCCCCCGTCCATCAGCGGGAACGGCCTGCCCTCGCGGTCATGGGCGGTCAGGTCGTCGATACCCATCGAGTGAAACAGAGTGTGAGCGATGTCTTCGGGCGAGGTCGGCTTGTCGGCTGGAAACTCCGCGTACTTGTCGCTACTGCCGTAGGCCCGACCGCCTTGAATTCCTCCACCCGCCAGCAG
>JANOKO010001214.1:0-3218 GCA_031419335.1 Planctomycetota bacterium | reverse complement strand
TGCCGGGGCCATGGCCCCGGCCGGAGGACCGGACCGGATCTCCGCCGAGAGGTCCCCGGCCTCCAGGAGGGTCCCCCCCTTCCGGAGAAGGACGGCGCGGCGCAGTTCGTTCTCCAGTTCCCGGACGTTGCCGGGCCAGCTGTAGTTCTTGAGGCACTCCAGCGCCTCTGGTGACAGCTTCAGTGGGGGCCGCCGCATATCCGGGGCGAAGCGCGAGGCAAAGTGCTCGGCCAGCGACGGGATATCCTCGATGCGGTCCCGCAATGGCGGCAGATAGATCGGCAGCACGTTCAGCCGGTAGTACAAGTCCTCGCGGAATTGCCCGCGATCGACCATCTCGTTCAGGTCGCGATTCGTTGCCGCCACGATCCGGCAATCGACCGAAATCGTCTTCGTATCGCCCACGCGCTCGAACTCATGCTCCTGCAATACCCGCAACAGCTTGACCTGCAATGTGTAGCTGATGGAGTTGATCTCATCGAGAAAGATTGTCCCGCCGTGAGCTGCCTCGAACCGCCCGGTCCGGTTCTCATGCGCACTGGTGAAGGCTCCCTTCACATGGCCGAACAGCTCGCTCTCCAGCAGGCTCTCGCTCAAGGCCCCGCAGTTCACGCGGATAAACGGCCCCGTCGCCCGGCGGCTCAGCTGGTGAATCCCCTTGGCCACCAGTTCCTTGCCGGTCCCGGTTTCGCCAAGCAAAAGCACGGTGGCTGAACTCGCTGCGACCTTGCGGGTCATGCGATACACGTCGCGCATGGCGGGGCCACGGCCAATCATGCCTTCGTAGAGGGGGGAGTCGTCTTCAGCAGTGTTCACGGCAGTGTTCGGTGAGAATTCCGGCGAGCTGCCCGAATTATAGGCAGAAATCAACAATTCTCAACCAAGAAAACGCAAGCAACTCCAAAAGTCTCTAACATGAGGCGATCCTGAGTGGAAACAATGCAACTAAGAATTGCACGTGCCCACAGAAGTGGCACTTTTATGGAGTGGACGAACTTGCTATTTCATTCAGACGGCTCCACGCGAGTCCCGGTTTTTCCGTCCGGAACTGGACCAGACGCTGGTGAATCACCTCAGTGACGTACACGGTTCTCCCGTCAGCACCTCCAAAACAGACGTTACTCGGCGAGGCCCCCAGGACATCGACTTCATGCAAGATCTCCCCCTGGGGCGACATCACAACCACGGTTCCTTTGCCATAACGAGAGATATACAGGTTCCCGTCGACATCGAGCCGCATACCATCGAAACCGTGATCGGGGAACTGGCGAATCAGTGTCTTGTTTCCCAGCGTCTTGTCGGCGAGGATTTCGAAACTCCAGACATTTCGCTGCTTGCTCTCATTGACGTACAGATGTTTTCCGTCCGGACTGACATCAATGCCATTGGTCGTGCCCATGTCACTGACGAGTTGTGTGACCGTGCCATCTCGATCAATGCGCCACAACTGTCCGGTGCCCTCTTTCCAATTCGGGTCACTCGCCCAGAGTGTTTCCTCCGGTCCCAGTGCGAGGTCATTGGGCTGGTTCATGCGCGGTTCGTGTGCCAGAACCGAAAGCTGTTTCGTGGCGGGATCAATCTTCAGAACCTGATGGGCTGTGTAGTCGGCGACATACATCATCCCCGTTCGGTCAAAGACGATTCCGTTCCCGGAACTCCCCTCGGGCAGCGTCAGCCAAAGTTCGCCACGTCCCTGGGGTGTGATCTTCCCGATCGTGTGGTCTTTCTCGTAACAGACGGCGTACACGTTTCCCGCCTTGTCGCAAGCCGGACCTTCGATCCCGGGAGTGAATAAATTCTCAGCGGTCAGCGGCTGCGCCACCCACAGCGGCTCCTCGGCCAACGTGATCAGCAACCCGAAAGACGGGATCAATGCTCCCAGTATCACGCGGAGGTATCGCAGCATCGCAGTCTCCTGAAGATGAGTGGCATGTGAAAACAGTTCAGATCAACGCTCCCCAGCTCTGATCGCGGGTGTGCAGTGTACTGTGTGGTGAAACGACTGGAACCACAACGGCACAAGGCCAAATGGAGGTGATCAGCCTCACAGCACCCCCTGTTGCTCCAGCAACATTCGCAAGTACGATCGAGGCTCTCTTAAGTCGAGAATTTGCCAATGCTCAGCCAGCCGGACGATCTGGTCACGAGCGAGTGGCCACTGGTCATCGGCGGCCATGATCTCGATTTCGAGGAACGTCCCCAGCGAGCGGGCCTCGTCGAGCGTGACCTCGACGGGTTGTCCCTCCCAGGTGAAGGGGGCCACGCGGCGGGTCTTCTCAACCGTCTCGATCACGCGAAACCCCAAGGCCAGGAGTATAGACCGCATCTGCTCCGTCGAGGTGGCCCCAGCCAAAAACGGGATCTCGGTCTCGGGCCGAGTGCGGGTGAAGGTGTCGAGCTGCGGGGCCTTGTACGTCAGGGCGTTCTGGTCCCCGGAGGTGCGGATGCGGAGGGCCTCATCCGTCTCGCGAAAGTTCCGCTGCGGATGATTGAAGTAGATGTCCCGCTGCAGCACCGGCTCGCCAAACACCAGCCCCGCTTCGCGGCTCAGCCGCTCGATCAGGGCCAGAGAGGGGACGCGGAATTTGATTTCGACTTCAATCATGGGGACAGAGGCTTGAGGGTTGATCGTCCGTGGAGAGGGGGAGCGGCCTGAAAGAAGAGTTGACGGCGACTTGCAGTGTCGATCACTCACGACTCGACACGCGCTGTCCACCCCACATCCGGTTCGCCGGATGGCGGACACATCACGAATTTACCCCGCAAGAACGGTCGAAATCGCAGCGAGCACTTCGCCATGCAACAGCCCGTTCGTGACCACGACACCACGATTCCTGGTGAGTTCCGAGCCTTGAGTGAAATCGAGTGGGGCACCATGCATATCGGTCACACGGCCACCGGCCTCTTCCACGATCAATACGCCGCCCGCGTGGTCCCAGATTTTTTCGTGGTAAGTGGCCTTGGTCGGCATGCGGAGATAGAGGTCGGCCTCCCCACGGGCGACAACGCCGTATTTTGCTTGGCTGTCGAGGCGGCTGGGGGGGGCGTCGCTGCCAAGCAGTTGGCGGATTTTGCCCGTTGTGTCCTGGGCATTGTGACCGGATTCGACAGACTCGCAGAACCGGGCCATTGAGCCGCGAGCGGTCCCGCTTACACGCACGATTTGTGGCGAGAGCTGTGCATCATCCAGTAATTGCAGGTGGGCTCCGTGCCCGCGC
>JANOKO010001213.1:0-2647 GCA_031419335.1 Planctomycetota bacterium | reverse complement strand
GGACAAAACCACGGGCTATGGTATTGTTCAGGGTACATTGGGCGGGCCCGATGGTGAACATCCTCTCAATCTCCCTGACTGATGCCGGTCCCTCAATCCCCCATCCTGCGATCGATCGCCATCAAGTTCGGGCTGCTGCTCAGCTTGGCGGGTGGGGGGGCGTGTGTCATTCGCTGGCTGCGGGGTTCGAGTTGGTTGGAGTCGCTGTATCTGGCCTTCATCACGCTGTCGACGCTCGGGTCTCGCGATGTGGCCGAGGGACCGCACGCCGAGGCGCTGATGGGGTTTATGATCGTGTACATCGTGCTCGGGCTGAGCACGTTTGCGTATCTGGCTGCCGATGTCGGGCAGTTCATTCTCAATGCGGAGTTCCGCAAACTGATCGAAAGGCATCGCATGGACCGTTCCATCGCCACACTCAAGAACCACTTTATCGTCTGCGGCCTCGGGCGAATGGGCACCTCGATCTGTCAATACCTCGACGAACGCCAACAACCATTCGTCGTCATCGACACGAACCAGGACTATGCTGAGTCGGTCTGCGGACCGCGCGGCTGGCACTATCAAATCGGCGACGCGACATCGGACTCCGATCTCAACCGGGCAGGAATCATGACAGCCCGGTCACTGGCAACGGTCCTGCCGACCGATGCCGACAACATCTACGTGGTCCTCTCGGCTCGGCTCTTGTGTTCCAAGGTCCAGATTGTCGCCCGCGCGAGTGACGAATCGGCCATCGAAAAGATGCAACGTGCGGGGGCCACTCGCGTCATCAGCCCTTTCAGCAGTGGGGCCCAGAAGATGGCCCGCTTCATGCTCAGTCCCAGTGTCGAGGACTTTCTGGAGATCACCGACAAGCGCGGCGGCGAACTCGAACTGGCTGATGTCCAAATCCGTGAGAGCAGTCCTTATGTCGGCAAGCAACTGGCCGAGACCGACCTTCGCGAAAAGGGAGTCATGGTGATCGGAATACGGCGAGCCAACGGGGAGAAACTCCTCCCCCCGCCAGGGACTGCCGTCATTATGGTCGGTGATAGTCTGTTCGCATTCGGGAGTTCCGCGGCCGTGAATTCGATGATCGGGGATGATGCCACGGCGAGGTCATGAGCGATCTACGCCTCAGCACTCCACGGAGTCCGATTGTCGAGTTACCGATTGTAGAGTAGATGGTAACCCACGAGGACCAACAGCGCAAACAGTCCGCCCTTGGCCCAATTCGGAACAGCGTCAAACGAGAAACCGCCTCCTTGTACGACTTGCGTCCCCGTATTCGTCGTTGGTGCGGGAGCCCCGACTGACGCCCCGGTGGATGTCGGGTCGAATGCCCCTCCCCCTGACTGCTGAAACGGATTTTGAACCGCGTTGCTGGTCGCCGACGGGGGGAGTGTAAACGTGACCTTGCAATGCGGGCAGATCCCGAATTGAGTCGCTGATGCCGGGAGATCTTTGCCACAGTTGGAACAGGAGAGGATTTCGCTGGCTACGGGTTTCGAGGCTGCGGCGTGCGCGACCTCGGGACCGACATCGTGTGGTGTGGACTCCGGGGCTGCTGTGAGTGGAATTACAGCCGGTTCCGGTTTCTTGGACTTCGGGAGATTGCTGAGACCACCAAAGCCACCTTGACCTAAACCATTCACGGCGGGCTGGCCGGGACGTGGGCGAGGCGGGACGACAGGGAAGGTTGTCCCCTGACCCTCAATCCCCGGGGGAGCGAGTGGGAGAGATGAGGAGACCGACGGTGACAGTCCCGGGGCTGCATCGGGTTCGACAACGACGCTGGCATAGGCCGCAACGATCCGCTCTGAAATGATTCGGAAGTCCTCGCTGGGCTGGAACTCCAATCGCCCATCCGTACTGCGCAGGCTTTCGATTCGATCAAAGCCAATCCGTTGCCCCAGTTCTCCTCGTTCACGATCTCGGCGGGAGAGATTCCCCGTGTCGACGACTGCCTCACGACTGGTCAGACTGATCAGCTTCCCCCGGATGGGTTTGGCATTGCTGGATTTTTGCAGCTTAATACTGATTTCGGGAGTGGTCGGAAACACAAACCGGGGGTATTCGGGAAGAGTCACGCCTTGAGCGAACACCAAACCCGCGCCACTGGCCCAAATCGCCAACATCAGCCCTGCGAGGCGAACCGACATGACTCCACTCCCACACAGATCGAACTGTTCCAGCAATATGACCACCGACAACCACCAAAGATTCCACCAAAAACGGAATCTTCACGGAAAAGTCCATTCTATGCGTCGTGGACGAAAGGGGCTATGGGCGTTTGTGAAAAATCATAGCATCGAGCCATAACCATTTGTCATCAGTTACGTTATCGATGAACGGACTCGCACAGACCGGTCAGTTCGCCGTGGCCCTGTAACCCATTTCCCGCGCCCACAAAACGTGGGGAAGTCCAGGCTGTGGTGTGAGGGTTGCCATGCGGTGTGATTTGAACCTGAGTTCTGGATAAGCACTCCGATTTTGACCACGAAACACACGAAACACACGAATCGTCAGAAGGACTCGGGCCAATTCACGAGGACTTCCAGCGGAACGAATGCCGACGGTTGCCGAACTCTCATCAGGCTTGCCACGGAATCCTCCTCTTTTCGTGTTTTTTGTGCCTTTCGTGGTTCGACTCGAGTGTGATGGG
>JANOKO010001212.1:0-2359 GCA_031419335.1 Planctomycetota bacterium | reverse complement strand
TGGCTCGCCGCCTATGACATGTCCGATGATCGCTCGCGGGAAAAAGTCGCCCGTGTTCTGGCCAAGTACGGACGCCGGGTCCAAGAGAGCGTGTTCATACTCTCGCTCGAACCCGAAGACCTCCCCGATCTGCGGATGGCGCTCGGCGTTCATCTCGAAGTCACCGACCTGTTCGACCTCTACCCCATCGATCAGCGGGCGACTCGCAGCCAGTGGCGCTGGCAGCGTCCGATTGACGATTACGATCCAGTGATCATGCTCGACTGAGTTCTCAGCGACGGACCGTCTTTGCTCCCTGATGTCCCCACAGGATCTGTGTTCAGCGATTCACGAAGCGTGTTGGTGTATCGGCAGACTTGCATACTTCGCAGCTGAACCCATCAGCAGCGAAATCGAGTTGACCAGTGATGTCTGCGAAGTTCGCAATCAGGGTTGGGTTCGGTTCGCGGTCCCAAACGGTGTTTTAACCTGAAGGAGTGTTTTGGGCAGAGAGTCAGAGAGTTCGAAGGTCAAAACTCGCAGGAGAGGTTTGAAACATCGAAATCTGGACGTTCCGTGGGACGGCAGAGAGGTCTCGATCAGATCTTTCGTCACCGCAACATCTGGCGGGAATGGCGGATACGACGCCACTTTATGCCAAGCCCAAAACACCCCGCTGAGTGAACCCGTGGGTCACTGGGAGTTCGAAAAACGAAAACAGTGAAGGCGCTGGGACTCGAACCCAGGACCTACGGATTAAAAGTCCGTTGCTCTACCGACTGAGCTACGCCTTCGGTACTTGGGTTCCAGTGGTCCCGTCGAGACGACCCTGTCTCCAAGGGGTGAGGATCATAGGGGGGATTGGTGGAGTCATCCAGTCAGAGCGAGAGCGGTCAGCTGTCAGGCACCAGGCTTGTGTCTGCTGGAGTGCATTCGTCCATTGGCGATAGTCTGTCCTGCCTGCCCCCAAGTGTCCCGTCAACTCTTGATCTTGGGGTTGAGCCAGGCCCGCGCGGGAGGGCGAAGCTCCTGCTGAGCCGCGAGTCAGGGGAGGCGTCGACTCGTAGTCGCGGCTCGGCAGGAGCCTCGCCTTCCCGAGGGAGGCGGACCACTAAATCAAGCCTTGACGGACCACTAGGCACTGAAGACGCAGAAGCAGGCCATCGACAAGGAGCTGGCCGCGCTGCTGAAATCGCAAGCCGCGACGAACCCCACGGTCGAGATCGGGTGCAGTCGCCAATGGGCGGTACTCCGTCGTCTCTGCCCCCTCTCCCCCTCAATCGCCGTAACGCCCAAGCCGCCACATCCCACCACGCCACCCGCCGCAAACGACTCGCCGAACTGGGCATCGACCCCGACAAAATCAAATCCGTCCCCCCAAATAAGACTGAAGAACCACCAGATTCCCGATCAAACCTGGCGCTGTCCAGCTAAAGCTCGCCACGAAACTCTCTTGCCCTTGATCATGTCAAAGGTCTTCTGGCTGAATAGGTTCCCGCCGCCCGTTGTCCGACGCTTGAAATCATCGCCGAAATAAAGACGAGCAAATGCGATGTGATCTTTTTGCCACGGCTCTTTCAAATCCAAGTCCAGGTCTTTTTTGTCGTTCTTCTCCGCATCGTTCGGCGTATTGGGTGGATTTTCTGGCTCTGTTGGCTTTTCAGGGTTGGTGCTGGTTTTTTCTGACCCCTTCTTCGGCGCGGGAGCCACGGGGTTGGAAGGGTTCGTTGGACCGGCTGCCACTTGTGTTGGCCCAGAGGGTTCTGGTTGTTTCTTGCCACCGCTTATCAACCAAATCCCCAGTCCGATGAGAAGCACGAACACTGCGCCACCACCGACCCAAAGCCAGAGGAGCCGAGAAGCAGTAGGCGCAGGAGATTCCTCCTCGACATCTGCCTGCATAGGGACATCGACCGGTTCGGAGCATTGCGGGCAGCGGACCCGCTTCCCAGCAGCTTTGGCCGTAACGCGCAGCCGTTTCTCGCAGTGCGGGCACTGAAGCCGGATGCTTTCGGTCTCATTCATGACGATCCTCCGCCGCTCCGTCCGTTGGGATGGTCGGAAGTCCCCACTCCCGGAGCAGCGACCAATCCCGGTGAACGGGGGAATGCTATAAGGCTGCAAAGCCAGCCAACCGGTGCCACCCTGCGAATGGGAAGCGGAAGTATTACGTCGACTGCGTGCGGGGGATTTGAGGGGGGAAAGCTGTCAGCGATCAGCCGTCAGCTTTCAGCCAGGCGAGCCGGGTGGCGTCAGCCAAGTCCGGGGTAGTCGGGGTGGCCCAGACATCGCTTTGGATGTCTGGGTTGCAGAGCAACAAGAGGCGGGTCAGGGTGGCGATGGGCTGGAGTCAGTTGGTATCATGATGCTCCTTCTGAAT
>JANOKO010001211.1:0-3344 GCA_031419335.1 Planctomycetota bacterium | reverse complement strand
CTCTGGGGGGGGAACACCTGCGGGCGGACGGCAGGACCGACACGCCCGGCCTCTTCGGACTATTTCGCAGCCCCGAAGGGATTCTTGTTGCCCCCGATCAGAGAGTGTTTCGTCCGCTCGGCGAACATCTTCTCCAATCGCGACCGCGAGTAGAGCCGAACCAACTGGTCGTTGTAGAGCAGCCGACCCTGCTCATCCGTAGTTAATGCCTCTTTCACTTCAGGTTTCACATTGCGAGCGTAGAGAGCTGCAAAAGACTCGGGGTCGACCCCCAATCCATCCTGGAGGTCTTGCATGGCGTTTCCACCCCCGCTCAGGATGAGAAATGCATTGGGGAATTCGCTGAGTCCCTCGTATTTCCCATCCAACTGCAACGCATCCATGGCAGCCTTCAACGCCTCATGAGCCGTCTGCACTTTGGTCGCCGCATCGTCTGACAGCCCGGTATCGCCGTCCTGAGCAGTCAGGCTCGACTGCACCGGTAGCGCTCCAGAACCGCACCAATAGCCGACCGTCAACATCGCCAAGCCAAAAGCCAACGTTTTGAATTTCATCATCGGGAACCTCAAGGGAGAGGGAACATCCAACCGTTCCTGGGGTTGATGGTAACAACCGGGAATCGGCGCTGACCAGAGCCATTTCGTAGGATTGGCGAGTTGAATCCAATTCGCGGGTCGAGCGTCTCTGGGGATGGATCGCGCCGGTGGCTCAAACTTCGCCTCTTCGGCACGGTTCAGGCCGCCTGCCGATCGCTTGGGGAATCAGTCCTGGACGCGGGAAACCGAACGACATTCGGAGGAGACCGGCGATTGCGGCCACGGACGACCGTTCCGATTTTCTGGCTGATCAACAGCATCACCAAACATCCCCCAAACACGAGGGCACATCCCAGAATGGCAATCTGGTCATCAGAAAGTTGGACTGCAAGCAACATGGGAGGCTGGCTCCGAGCGGATCGGGGAAAAGGGCGAGGCGTGCCTCTACGTCACACGCGAGACACATGCGCCTTGATGTTCTTCTCTGTGACCGTACCAGTTTCGACGAAAAATGCGGTGGGCCTTCAACCCGCCGCGAGGAAACAGCTCGGACACCCACGGACGGCGGTTGAGTCTCGATGTGGGCAGCCCTTGACGTTTGTTTCGGGTCTATCGATCTTCCCAGTCACGCAGGGGGGCCATCCGTCCTCACTCGCCAGACGCCACATTTGTCGTCTTATTATTCGGATTATCCGTGTTGCAACAGCGGAGGGCCGCCAATTGCCACGATGTTGATCCTACGAAACAGACTCCCGATCCTGTTGTAATCGTTATGCAGAACAATGCTCGCTGAGAAAGTGTAACGGTTCGGCAACACGCACCGTCTCTTTCGTCACCGTGTGTTAGGTTTGCATCATAGACTTGACGGATTCTCTCGATTCCCCGAGCGGGATGTGTGCCCCCCATGCCTGAATTGAGCCTTGCATCCTGGATTCTCTTGCTCGCGGTGGGCCTGTTCACCGCGCTGGCAGCCATCTGGGATTACCGCCAGCACCGCATTCCCAACAACCTGACGCTCCCCGTGTTCTTCGCGGGCTGGGTCTATCAGGGTGTGTTCCAGGGATGGCCGGGAATCGGAAATGCGGCAGGTGGTTTTCTGGTTGGGTTTGGTGTGCTGTTCCTGCTCTGGATGGTGGGCGGTGGGGGTGGGGGAGATGTCAAGCTGATGGGTGCATTGAGCGTCTGGCTTGGATATCGACTCACGCTGCTTGTCCTCATCACCAGTACGGCGACAGTCATCATCGGCACCACGGTCATCGTCGTGTGGAGCGTCTTCACCAAAGGTGTCCGCGGCATGAAAACCGAGTACCTCGCCAAGGCCAAGAACCCCGATGGCAAGCCTCGCACTGAAACCGCGAACGAGAAGCAGCGTCGCCGCGTAATGGCTTATGCCATTCCGGTCTGCGTGGCGACCTGGATCGTGATGGCCTGGAAGCTCCCCACGCTTGATCGTCCGAACACCCCGGTCCAGCCGATCCAGACTCAGACCCAGGAGGCCATGTGATGCGACGAACACGCAACTCCACTTTCAGCCCCCCTCGTCGACGCGGCATCCTGAGTGCCGAATTGTTGCTCACGCTTCCCATCCTGACCGTACTGCTGTTTGGACTGCTCGAATTCTCTCTGCTGTTCTTTGCCCGCGGGGACGTGGTCGAAGCCAGCCGGGCCGGTGCGCGAGCCGCCCGGCTCTATGGTGCCACAGAGGAATCGGTGGAAGAAGAAGTCCGTTTCTCACTCGGCGGTCGGCTCGCACCTCATGCTCAAGTCCGAGCCGAACTGGGTGACAAAACCGGAGACGAAGTCCGCGTGGCCGTCGAGGTCCCGATGGCAGTTGCCTCTCCGGATCTGCTGTGGCTGATCGGCTACAGCTTGCAAGGCCGCGACCTGCTGTGCGAAACCCGCATGACGAAGGAATGATGGAAGTCCGACGACGGATCGTCACTGCTCGTGCCCACAACACACACGTCTGGAACTTTCTGGAGACCTTGAAGTGAAACGTCTGTCACCCGCCACGCTCACCCTGCTGATGCTGCTGATTATCGGCGGCCTCGTGCTGGCCTATGTCGGCAAGAAGCTGCTGGCACGCGACGAGGAACCGCCCGTCGATCAACTGATCGATGTGCCCATGGCTATCGCCGACCTGGAACCGGGAACCAAGATCACCCGGGCTCATTTGGCGATCGGCAAGTTGCTTCAATCGAAGCTCTCCCGTGAAATCGTCAAGAGCGATCGCGTGTTGATCGATCGCATCGTCAAAACGAAGATCAAGGCCGCGCAGGCCATCAGCACCCTCGATCTGTACGCTCCCAACCAGGGGCCACCTCTGGATATCAGTGCGGGCATGCGGGCCGTCACAATCTCTCTGGCCGATGGCACCGCTGCGGTCGACGGTCTGGTGAAGTCGGGGGATCATGTGGACATCCACTTCATCCCGGCTTACTACCGCGATTTGAACAAGAATGGCGGCATGATTATGACACTGTTCAAGGGGGTCCGTGTGATTGCCATGAACCAGAATGCGGCTGGCAGCATCGAGACCAACCGGGGCCAGAACACCGTCACGCTGGAGATGACTCCAGATCACGCCAACGTCTTAATACTGGCCAGCACCAAGGGACAGATGAAGCTGGTCTACACCCCGGATGGTAAGGCCGAGAACCAGTTCGCTCTTCGCGATCAGGACCGAGCGTACTTGGACGAGATCCTGGGCCTCAAGACTCCTGAAGAGAAGAAGAACGACGACAAGCGGCCCACGGTGACAGAACTGTTCTCTGGTGCCAGCCGACGGTTGCAGACGTTCAAAGACGG
>JANOKO010001210.1:0-1123 GCA_031419335.1 Planctomycetota bacterium | reverse complement strand
CCAGTCGAGCAGCTCGGGATGACTCGGCGGCTCACCGAGTCGACCGAAGTCACTCGTACTCGCGACCAACCCAGTCCCGAAGTGCAAAGCCCAGATGCGGTTGACGATCACGCGCGTGCTGAGCGGATTGGACGGTGAGGCGATCCACTTCGCCAGTGCGGTCCGCCGACCGGTCGTCTGCGGGTTGCCGGAGATGGGGTCGATCTTCGCCGGTTCCGGGTCGATAACGGTCGGAAACCCCGGTGCAACCTCGCCCAGCTTGGGCCGGTCGGGCACATGCACGATAGGAGCCAACGGACCGACATCGGTCACGGTCAGTGTCGTCGGCAGCGGAGCGGGTTTCTGCGCATCGAACGTCGCCAGTTCCTGCTTGAGTCCCTCCCACTCGGCCCGCTCGGGGGAGTCCTTCTTGAATTTCTTGTCGAGTTCGCCCTCATACTTATCGAGAACCTGGAGGTGTATCAGATGTGCGATCTGCTCCTCATAAGCCGTGCGCTCAGCGGCGGGCTTGTGGTAGATCGCCCGGAAATCTTCCTGGAAGGGAGTGACGGCGGCCTTCTCCAGTTCCTTCTTGCGGGGTGATTCGAGAGCGTCGATCTTCTCGCGAATGGTTTGCGTGGCCTCTTCCCACTTCGCGCGTTGGGCTGTGTACTCAGCGAGCTTGTCCGGCGTGGTCAGGGGGCGCTCGTCCTCGAATGACACGTTGCACAGGAACGCCTGCAAGCGGTAGTAGTCCTTCTGCAACAGCGGATCGAACTTGTGGTCGTGGCACTTGGCACAGCCGAGCCCCAACCCGAGGAAGGCGTCCGAGGTCGTCTCGGTCATGTCTTCCAGGATCGTCTTCCACTGGCCAAACGCATCGCGTTGGTTGTACTCGTAGATCCCGTTGCGCAGGTAGCCGGTGGCGGCGACCGCGTCCGAATTGTACGGGTCGATCTCGTCCCCGGCGAGCTGTTCCATGACGAAGCGGTCGTAGGGCTTGTCGGCGTTGAACGACTGCACCACATAGTCGCGGTAGCGCCAGGCGGTGGGCCGGAACGTGTCCTGCTTGTAGCCATCTGACTCGGCATACCGCACGAGGTCGAGCCAGAACCGAGCCATGTTCTCGCCATACACGGGGCTG
>JANOKO010001209.1:0-1099 GCA_031419335.1 Planctomycetota bacterium | reverse complement strand
CATGATCCGCTCGTCGCCGTACCGCTCGATGATGTCAGCTGCGCGAGCCGGAGTGCATTTGGTGGTGGGGTAGAGGGTCATGCCGCACCAGTAGCCGTTCTCCTTGGCCAGGCGGACGGTGTGCTCTTCGACATGGTCGATGCAGACTCGGCCCGGCTCCAGATCCGACCGCTCCTGCAGCATGTCGACGATCATGCGGGTTCCCTTGTACTTGTCCTGCAAGTGCGGCGTATGAATCAGCACCAGTTCATCCAGACTGGCTGCCAGTTCCAGATGTTCGGCGAAGATCGTCGACTCGTTCTTCGTATTCTTGTTGAGGCCGATCTCCCCGATCCCCAGTACGCCGGTCTTATGGATGAACTCGGGGATCATCTTGATCACTTCACGCGAGAGCGAGACGTTCTCGGCCTCCTTCGCATTGATGCACAGCCAACTGAAGTGCTGCAAGCCCGACCAGCTGGCCCGCTTGGGCTCGAACTCGGTCAGCTGACGAAAGTAGTCGCGAAAGCCATCGACGCTCCCCCGGTCGAACCCGGCCCAGAAGGCGGGCTCGCTCATCGCCACGCAGCCCATCCGCGCCATCCGCTCGTAATCGTCGGTCGTGCGGGAGACCATATGAACATGGGGATCGATGAATTGCATGATGCGGCTCAGGGGAGGAACTGACCGGGAAAAGACGCCGACTGCCGCCCCAACTGGCTCGCAATTGCCGACTCCCCACGATCAATTCAGTGTACACCGCTGAGTCGCCACTTCCCAAGCCAATGCGTCATCTCTGAGACCCTTTCCCACTGTCCCAAGGCGAACCTGCTCCCTAAGATTGTGTCAGGGACGCACGGGTGGCAATCTCATTGTCATGAGTTGTTCGCCATACACCGCCCGACACTTCCGATGGCTCCGCCCATGAACACACAACAGATCCCGCTCAGCTCCGACGACGATATGCGGGTGCTGTTTGGGCCGCAGGATGTTCACTTGCGGCAGATGCGGGAACATCTGGGAGTGGGGATCGTGCTGCGCGGGGAGAACCTAATTCTCGACGGGCCCGAGGACAAGCTGCCGCATGCTCGCGAGGTGCTGGAGTTGCTGTTGCCGCTGG
>JANOKO010001208.1:0-5484 GCA_031419335.1 Planctomycetota bacterium | reverse complement strand
CTTGCCGGGTCTGATGAAGGTGTGATGGGGAGGGAGCTGTCAGCGATCAGCCGTCAGCTTTCAGCCAGCAGAAGTGTTCAGTTCTCAGTGTTCAGTTTTCAGTCAGGAACCTGGCCATGTCTCACGAAGCCTCCACTCCCGCAGCTGCCCACGGGCACGCAGGTCATGCGGCTCATCCGCATGTGAACTACTTCGCGATCTTCATCGCGTTGTGCGTCTGCACGGGGATCTCGATCCTGCTCGACCTGTTCGAGGTGCATTCACTGCGATTCGTGATTGCGTTCCTGGTGCTGTCGGTCGCGGTGGCCAAGGCACTGTTCGTGCTGACCTACTTCATGCACCTGAAGTTCGAGGGGAACTGGAAGTTCATCATCCTGATGCCGACGACGATCCTGGCCATCGGGCTGATGGTCGCGCTGACGCCGGATATCGGGCTGCACTACTACACGCCCAATGTGCCGCAGGCGAGCCAATCCGCTCCGTCACACGCACCCGAGGCCGAGTCGAAACTCGGACACTGACGGTGGTGTAGGACGGGCTTTCCAGCCCGTCCCCGTGCGGAGTACAGGCACACAGGCCAGCGGACGGCAAGATCGGACGCTGGCTCTTTTTGTTTGATCGTTCGTGAGCGCTCGACGCGAGGGTGTGGCTTGCGAGTTCCTTCTGCCGGAGGGGACGGGCTGGAAAGCCCGTCCTACGTACGCATGTCCGCCATTCAGATCGCCGCTGTCTCTCACCGCTACGGCGACCGCGTCGCCCTGGATAATCTTTCGTTCGCGGTCCAGCCCGGTGAGATCTTTGGCCTGCTCGGCCCGAACGGCGGCGGGAAGACGACGCTGTTCAAGCTGCTCTCGACGCTGATGCCGGTGCAGTCGGGGGAGCTGTCGGTGGCGGGGTTTGATGTCCGCTCGCAACCCGATGATGTGCGCCGTTCGATCGGGGTGACGTTCCAGTCTCCCAGTGTCGATGTGAAGCTCACCGTGCGGGAGAACATCGTGTACCAGGGTCGGCTGTACGGCCTCTCTGGGGCGGTGCTGCGTGAGCGGGTGGCCGCTCAGATGGAGCGGTTCCAGATCGCCGACCGGGCGAACGACCTCGTGCAGACGCTCTCGGGGGGACTCAAGCGGCGGGTCGAAATTGCCAAGAGCCTGCTGCATGAGCCGCGCGTGCTGCTGCTCGATGAGCCGAGTACCGGCCTCGATCCGGGGGCGAGGTTCGACTTGTGGCGGGCCTTGCAAAGCTTGCGGGCCGAGTCGGGCGTGACGGTGCTGGTGACGACGCACCTGATGGAAGAGGCCGAGAAGTGCGACCGACTGGCGATCCTCGATCGCGGCAAACTGGCTGCGATCGGCACTCCCGCTGAGCTGCGGTCGAGTATCGGCGGTGACTGCATCACGATTCAGGCCTACGATGTCGACCGCGCCACCGCGCTCGTTCAGCAGATCCATCAATCACTCCATCTGACCCCACAACTGTTTGAGACCCAGCTGCGTATCGAAGCTCCTGAAGGAGCCAAGTTAGTCCACTCACTCACGAGCGAGTTCTCGTCCGAGATTCGGTCGATCACACTCGGCAAGCCGACACTCGAAGATGTGTTCATCCGGACCACGGGACATCGTTTTTGGGAAGAGACGAAGTAGCCCACTGAAGTTGGTGGAAGCCCTACTCACTGCGGACCGAGGGTGAACCACGAACAGCACGAAATACAGGACGCTCCGCACTTCTGAATCCGACACAGTCGCCGGACTCTCCGAGTCCGTCGGTTCAGCTCCCGCAAGGCGGGGCGAGGCGGGGCACTCACTACGAGCGAAACGGTACTCGGCGATCGCAGTGATTTCGAACGTCCGCGCGGTGGGATATCGCACACACCGGACTCGGAGAGTCCGGCGACTTTGGGCCACCTTTGCTCCCGCGCGTCAACGCTGCCCACAGACCCATCTGCTCCTCTTCCCTGTCTGAGTGCTGCGACCATTCACGGTCCACTATCACCATGCCAGACCTCGTCAACCTAAGAATCGGAGACACGAGCATGTGACCCTGAGTCATGCGAGTTAGAATGCTTTCCCAGTTTGGAACAAGTCTTCTCAGGCGGAGAGCGAACCGTGACATTTTCAGGTCGAACAATGGGAATCTGTGGAATGCTGGCGCTCTGGGGCTGGCTGTGTCACTCCACAATCTCACTCGCAGAAGATTTACGGCCTGCGAATACATTGCGAGTCGGGGCTGCGGCGGTGGATGTCAATCCGACGCTGTTCCCGGTGCGCGTCAATGGGATGGTCGAGGAGCGGACGGCGACCGGGGCGGCGGATACGTTGATGGCTCGAGCGCTTGTCTTGGCTGACGGAAAAGAACAGTTGGCGATTGTGGTGGTCGACAACCTGATGATGCCTCGGGCTCTGCTGGATGACGCGAAAGAACGGGCCAGTCAGGCCACGGGCATTCCCGCGAACCGGATGCTCATCTCCGCCACACATACGCATTCGGCTCCATCTGCCATGCCGTGTCTGGGAAGTCGCGTCGATCCCGCGTACGCCGAATTCCTGCCAGGGCAGATAGCCCGCAGCATCATGGAGGCTCACAAGGCCCTGCAGCCTGCCGAGATCGGTTGGACGGTCGTGACGGACGAGCAGCACAACCATTGCCGTCGCTGGATCTTTCGTCCCGACCGCATGATTACCGACCCGTTTGGCGATGTGAATGTCAGGGCTCACATGCACCCCGGCTACCAAAGCCCCAACCACATCGGTCCCAGCGGTCCAGCGGATACGGACCTGACGTTGCTGTCAATCCGTACGCTGGAAGGGAAGCCGTTGGCGGTGCTGGCGAATTATGCAATGCACTATCGTGGCTCACCACTGATCTCCGGAGACTTCTGTGGTCGATTCGGGGCCAAGTTGGGTGAACTGATCGGGGTCGACGCACACGGAGGCTCATTTGTCGGCATCATGTCGCAGGGAACCAGCGGCGACAGTATGTGGATGGACTACAATCAACCTGCGTCGGCAGCCACTCTGGATGAATACACTGAGGAGGTGGCCCGAGTGGCATGGGAGGGCTACCAAAAAATCGAGTACCGGGGCGACATCTCCCTCGCCATGGCCGAAACCACGCTCACGCTGGGCAGACGTGTGCCGAGTGCAGAGAGGTTGAAATGGGCGCGGGAAACAGTCGCGGAAATCGGCGACCGACTTCCGCGTGGGTGGACCGAGGTGTATGCCTTTGAGGCCATCGATCTGCATAACACCCCGACAGTCGAACTCAAGCTACAAGCCGTGCGGATTGGTGGCCTGGGGATCACGGCCATTCCAGACGAGGTCTATGGGATCACCGGTCTAAAGATCAAAGGCCGCAGCCCGCTCCAGCCAACGATGAACATCGAATTGGCCAACGGAGCCGAGGGTTACATCCCTCCGCCCGAACAGCACAGACTCGGCGGGTACACGACGTGGCCTGCGAAGACAGCAGGACTGGAAGTCACAGCTGAGACGCAGATCGCTGCGACACTTCTGACACTGCTCGAACACGTTGCCGGTCAGCCGCAACTCGTATTGGCCGACTCTCCGACCGCGTATTCGAAGGCCGTCCTCGCCTCAAAGCCGGTTGCATATTGGCGGCTGGGCGAGATTGATGGCACGTCAGCAATGGATGCCGTGGGTGATCAACATGGGCTCTACGAAGATGGGACAGCTCGTTACTTGCCCGGTGCGGATGGTGAGGGCTTGAAACAGGCTCCGCGTGGTAGCCGGGCGGCTCACTTTGCCGGTGGGCGAATGGTCGTGACCGTCCCTCGGATCGGAGATGAATACACTCTCGAAGGGTGGCTGTGGAACGGACTACCGAATGACGCGCGAGCGGTGACGGGTTACTTCTTCTCGCGGGGACCAGATCAGGATTCGAAATCACCCGGCGATCATGTGGGTGTGGGCGGGGTCTATCTGGAGGGGAAGTGGCAAGGAAAACTGCTCGTCTTCAATGGAAATGAACGGGATGAAGCGCTGGCCGGACAGAGCGTGATCGAACCGCGTACCTGGAATCATGTGGTCTGCACGCGCCAAGGCACCCAGGTGCGGGTCTATCTCAACGGTCGTCCCGAGCCAGAAATCGAGGGTGAATTGCCGCTGACTTACGAGACCGCTCGTGACCATTTCTATTTCGGAGGTCGCGGCGACAGCATGTTCGGCCTGGAGGGGAAGCTCGATGAAGTCGCCCTGTATGATCGTGCCCTCTCTGCGGAAGAAGCCTCCGCTCACTTCCTCGCATCAGGAAAACCGCTCGTGGCCCGGGCGGAACCGAGACCGGATACGGCTCCACTCTCTCCCGCAGAGTCGATGAAATTGGCGCATGTCCGCGCTGGGTACGAGTTGCAACTGGTCGCAGCCGAGCCTCTGGTCATGGACCCCGTGGCCATCGACTGGGGGCCGGATGGCAAGCTGTGGGTGGCGGAGTTGGCTGATTACCCCAATGGCATGGATGACAAAGGGCAACCCGGAGGCCGCATTCGATTCCTGGAAGACACCGATGGCGATGGGAAGTACGAGACATCGACGCTGTTCCTCGATGGCGTGAGTTTCCCGAATGGGATCATGGCCTGGAACAAAGGCGTGCTGGTGACAGCCGCCCCCGAGATATTCTATGCCGAGGACACCAATGGAGATGGCCAGTGCGATCTGCGCACGGTTCTCTACAGCGGTTTTTTGGAGGGGAATCAACAATTGCGGGTGAACGGGCTGCGCTGGGGACTGGACAACTGGATTCATTGCGCCAGTGGCAGCCACCACGGCGGGTATGGAGCCGATAGCCAGATCCTCTCGAATCTCACCGGGGTGAAGACAGCCATCGGCAGTCGCGATTTTCGCATCCGCCCTGAGCAGGGGCTGATCGACCCGCAGAGTGGACCCTCCCAATTCGGTCGCAACCGCGATGACTGGGGCCACTGGTTTGGCGAGCAAAACAGCTACCCGCTCTGGCACTATGTGTTGGAGGATCAGTACATCCGCCGCAATCCCCACTTTGCTCCGCCCGATCCTCGACAACAGGTTGTTACCCCGGCCAACCCGCGAGTCTATCCGGCGACCCCGCCCGAGAAACGTTTTCACAGCTTTGAACAGTCGGGCCGGTTTACGTCGGCCTGCTCTGCCATGATCTATCAGGACGACTTACTGTTTGATCGCTCAGACGATGGGGGCTGGGGTACGCAGCACGCTTTCACCTGTGAGCCGTTCGCCAATCTGGTGCAGCACAATGTGATTCACGAAGCAGGCGTGAGCTATCGATTCGAACGCGACCCGGCCGAGACGGACCGAGACTTTTTTGCTTCGGGGGACCGGTGGTGCCGCCCGGTGATGACGCGGACCGGTCCCGATGGAGCGCTGTGGATCGTGTGGCGCATCAAGCGGCAACGTTGAGCCATGCCATGCCTCGCACACAAAATTCTTGACGCGCTCCGCGCGCACTGAGTGCCACTACAGAAAGGGAGAATGACAC
>JANOKO010001207.1:0-4048 GCA_031419335.1 Planctomycetota bacterium | reverse complement strand
CCCCCCCGACACTCCAATCACTCACACACATTCGAAGTGGCAAGGCGTTGCCCGTACACAAGCCACTTTACCACCAGCGCCCCCGGGAAGTTTCGGCTGAAATCTGAAACGCTGGATTCGCGGGTGAGGTAAATTCGAACGTAGGATAGGCTTCCAGCCTGTCGTCGCCGGATTCTCCGAATCCGGTGGAGGGGCGTACCTGTAGTAGCTACCTTAGCCAGAAGGTGGGCCTCTGAGTTCGGCGTTCGGCGGGTGCCAGAAGACTTCCGAAGTCTTCGGAGACTTCGGAAGTCTTTCCCGAGAGAACGACAGGCTGGAAGCCTATCCCACGGGGAGTGATCGTCATGCGATGGAAGTCAGTTTTACCGGCGATTCTCGTTGTCGCGAGTCTGGCGGTGCTGACATCGATCGCGGTCACCAGCCCGGTGCAGGATCTCAATCCGCCGGAGTTGCGGGAACCGGTGGCGGACGACCTCCCGTCGGTGGTCGCGAGTGTTGATCGATTGCTCGTGTCTCAGTTGAGTACCGCCGGGGTGGCACCAACTGCCAAGGCGGATGACCTGACGGTGCTGCGGCGGTTGTCGCTGGCCCTGCACGGGACGATCCCCTCACTGGAGGAGATTCGCCGGTTCGAGGCGGACACCCGGCCCGACCGTTTGGCGATCTGGACGAACGCCCTCCTGGATGACAACCGCTTTGCGGACTATTTCGCGGAGCGTCTCGCCCGAGCCTATGTCGGGGTTGAGGGGGGCAACCCGGTCCTGTACCGACGCGACCGGTTCGCTGACTGGCTGCGGGAGCAGTTGCGAGAGCGGGTGCCGTATGATGCCATCGTTCGCTCGATGTTGTCAGATGAGGGAGTCTGGACCGATCGCCCCTCCGTCAACTTCGTGACAGCCGGTTTCGCCAATGACACGTTCGACCCCAACAAGCTGGCGGGCCGGACGGTGCGGGCGTTCCTCGGGCAGCGGATTGACTGTGCCCAGTGCCACGACCATCCGTTTGCTCACTGGAAACAGAAGGAGTTCGAAGGACTGGCCGCGTGTTTCGGGCAGTTGAGGAACTCGCTGGTGGGTGTGGTTGACTCCCCCGAGAAAAAGTTTGAAATCGAGGACCGCGAGACGCTCGAAAAGCGGACCGTGGAGCCGGGTGTGCCCTATGCGGCGGAGAGTTATCCCAGCGAAGGGACGCCGCGAAAACGCCTCGCCGAGTGGGTCACGCACCCGCACAACACCCGCTTCGAGCGGGCAATTGCCAACCGGGTGTGGGGGCTGCTGTTCGGCAAGCCCTATCTGGCTGATCGACCGGTCGACGACCTTCCCGATCCCGAAGATGGGGAGTTCAAGGCCCGGACCGAGGTGCTCGACCTCCTCGGGGCCGACTTCCGCGCGCACGGCTGCGACCTGCGGCGACTGATCCAAGTCATCACCTCCACCGAGGCGTACCGTCGCAGCTCCCTGCACCCCTCCCAAGATGCGACCGTGCTGGAAGAGGCCGAAAGATTGTGGGGCGTGTTCCCGCTCAATCGGCTGCGGCCCGAGCAGGTGATCGGGGCGATGCTGCAAAGCAACTCGGTGAAGACGATCGACCAGAATTCGCACCTGTTCTCGCGCGCGTTCCGGTACTTGAAGGAGCGGGACTACGTGAACGAGTTCGGCGACCCCGGCGAGGCGGAGCTCGAACAGCGCACAGCCACGATCCCCCAGACTCTGCTCAACATGAACGGCGATTTCGCTCGCGACATGTCGCAAACCGGCCTGTTCGCCACGCCGGGGACGCTGCGCCGATTCTCGCCAACGAACGAGGCGTTGCTCGACAATGCGTTCCTGACGTGCCTGACCCGCAGGCCGACGGAGACGGAGCGGAAGCACTTCCTGAGCCAGTTGTCGGAGCGTCCGAAGGATGCCGACGATGCGGTTCTGGAAGACCTGTTCTGGACGTTGTACAACTGTGAAGAATTCACATGGAACCACTGAGGAAGTAATCAGTGGACAGTTTTCAGTGGTCAGAACTGCTTCGGAAGCGATGTTCGCGGATGTGTTTTGGAACACTAATCTTCACTAATAACCACTAATCCAGACCAATGAAGCTCTCCGGATTAGTGGTTATTAGTGAAGATTAGTGTTCCCATCTCCTCCGAACCGTTAAGTCGATCAACCATAAACCATCAACCTCTTCGAGCCTCCCATGTTACGCACCGTCCCCCTCGACTGGTCCCGCCGCGATGCTCTCCGTATCGCACTGGCGGGTGGGGTGTCGTTTCTGCTCCCGGCGATTGAAGGCCGAGCGGTTGAGACGCGCGGGGCCGAGCGCCCCACGAGTCTCATCACGCTCTGGATGGGCGGCGGGCCGAGCCAGATGGAGACGTGGGATCCGCATCCTGAATCGAAGAACAGCGACAAGATTCGGGCCATCGACACGAAGGTGCCCGACCTCAAAATCGCCCACCTGCTGCCGCAGATGGCCGAGCAGATGCAACACCTGTGCGTGATCCGGTCACTGACCTCGAAGGAGGGCGACCATGAGCGCGGGTCGTACTTCGTGCAGACAGCCTACCGTCCCGACCCGACGGTGCGGCACCCCTCTTTGGGGGCCATCCTGACCCATGAGCTGCCTGATCCGAAGATCGAAATCCCGAACCATGTCGCCCTCTCGGATGGCCAGGACAGCTCGGTTCCGCGCGGGGGCTACCTCGGCGACCAGTTCGATGCCTTTCGCGTTTACGACCCCGGCCAGAACCTGCAAAACATGCGGCAGGGCGTCGACCAGTCGCGGCAGGACCGGCGGCTGGGAAACCTCGGCGTCGTGTCGGATGCGTTTCGAAAGGGGCGAGAAGTCCGCGTCGAGGGGACGCTGCATCAACAGACCATCGAACGCGCTCTCACGATGATGAAGTCGGACCAACTCAAAGCCTTCGAGATCAAAGACGAGTCGAAGGAGACCCTGGCCCGCTACGGCGACACGCGGTTCGGACGGGGCTGCCTCGTGGCGCGTCGACTGGTGGAGACCGGCGTCCGCTCGATCCAAGTCACACTCCCCGGCTTCGACACGCATGCCGACAACTTCAACGGGCACGTCACCCAAACCAAGATCCTCGACCCGGCCTTCGCGTCGCTCATCCAAGACCTCGCCGACCGCGACCTGCTCGCCTCGACGATCGTCCTGTGCATCGGCGAGTTCGGTCGCACCCCCCGCATCAACCCCCTCGGCGGCCGCGACCACTGGCCCCACGGCTTCTCCGCCGTCATCGGCGGCGGCGGACTCGCCCAGGGCCGCATCATCGGCTCCACCTCAGCTGACAACCAATCCGATGACAAGCCCATCAAACCCACCACCCCCATCGAGATCCCCGACCTCTACGCCACCATCCTCGACCGCATGGGCGTCGAGTTCAACAAGGAACTCATCACCCCGATTGGAAGGCCGCTGAAGGTCTGCCCCGGAACGCCAGTGGAGCAACTTCTGGTGTAGAACGGAATTCATTCCGTTCCAGATACTCTTCGCCCCGAAGGGGCCTGACTCGACAGCCCAGGGAGCAGCCCTGGGAACACATGGCCGCATCACGCGGTCAAGGCCCAACGGGCCGTCACCCATTCATCCCAGACGTGCTTTTTATCCCGTTCGACTCGGTGTCGTGGCTGGGGTCACGGCCCGTTGGGCCTTGAGGCACTTTTGGGGGCGATTCGTTCCCCAGGGCTTCGCCTTGGGCTATCGAGTTTGTCCCCGTTGGGGCCGACCGGGTGGCGGGGTGTCCCAGGTTGGCCGCTTTGGGCCTACCTGGGTGCCTTGGCACAAGAGGGGGTGGCCCAGACGTTGCTTTGAACGTCTGGGTGACGCAGGAACAAGAGGTGCCTCGGCGGGGTGGCCCAGACATCGCTTTGGATGTCTGGGTTGCAGAGCAACAAGAGGCGGGGCAGGGTGGCGATGGGCTGGAGTCCGTTGGTATCATGATGCTCCTTATGAATCCCGTGGGTGGACTCATGCAATGCAACTCGTTCGCGGGGTGGCCCAGACGTTGCTTTGAACGTCTGGGTGACGCAGGAACAAG
>JANOKO010001206.1:0-2011 GCA_031419335.1 Planctomycetota bacterium | reverse complement strand
CAGGACGCCAAAGTCGGCGGACCGGGTTCGACGTATCACTATGTTCTCCTGATGCAGACGATCCAACTGGCCCACCAGCAGCAGTTTCGTGAGGAAGGGGCCGCCTCGACTCTGAACAGCATCCGTTGGAACATTCATCAGGCCGAACTGCTGAACGTTGCTCAGACCGAGCGGCTGTACTTCAATATGCTCTACATGCGAGGCATCCACGAACTCGCCCAGGCCAGTCACGAGAACAATCAACGACTGCTCCGAACCCTGGAGAAACAGCTCGAAGCCGGGCAAGCTTCAGCGGCAGACGTGGCCATCGTGCGAGTCGATGCCCGATCAACGCAACAACAGATGCGACTGGCCCAGGCCAATCACCAGACCGCACTCCGCGATCTGAAACGACAGCTGGGGATGTCGCCTGATGCTCCGCTTCCGCTCGATGGGGATCTGAAATCCCTGCCGTGGAAGATGCCCTCAGGGAGTGGGGAGAACGAATCCGTCGCCACCGACATCACCAGCCGTGCCTGGTCCCGCCCCGATGTCATGGCGGCCCAAGCAGATGTTGACTCCGCCCGAGCCGGGATGTGCCTGGCCCACGCTGGGCGAACGCCAGACCTGCAAGTCGGTCCGTATTACCAGAAAGGTGCCGATGGAACCACCTTCCTCGGGCTACGCGCCCAGATGGACCTGCCGGTTATCAACTCGGGGCAACCGCTTGAACAGCAACGCATCGCTGAACTCAATCAGCGCGTGACAGCCTGGCAACAACTCCAGCGAAGGGCGGGACTGGAAGCCGAAGCGGCCTGGGAGCGTTACACCCAAGCCCTCGCCGCATTGACCGAAGACGCGACAGACATCGGACCCGCCAATCTGCCTCAAGAGCTGCAAAGCCTGGAGCAACGGTTTCTGGAAGGCGAAGTCGATGTCGTCCGAGTCGTCCAAGCCCGCACCAGCCTCATCCAGAGCCAGCGAGCCCACCTCGACCTGCTGAACGAACTCGCCCAGTCCGCCGCCAACCTGACGGCAGCAACCGGGATGTCTCTCGAAGAACTATTGAATGTCCGTGAATAGTCTCGCAACGACAGCCGCATCTGATTGTCAACGCTGACCTTTCCTGCAAGTGCAGCCCTGCCTAACCTCGCTTCAGCGTAAATGACATCGCAGTTGCTTCAACGTCCGGGAACACTTGATGAAGTCTAAAACAGCATGTTGCTGGCGCGACACTTTGTGACCGAGATCGCAAACAGCTCACCGGCTTTCTCCTAAACATTCACATCACAAAGGTGCCCACAGTGGTGCCGAGAGGTGCCCACTATGGTGCCATTCTGCTTTCCGCTAGATGTCGCTGGATGTATCAGTTTGCATCGAAAGTGCCCCAAACTCGGCACCTTTTGGCCGTCAAAAACCAAACGGAAACCCCAACGTTGTTGGGGTTTCCGTCGTGATGCCCAGTGTTTTGCCTAGCGAAACGAAGCGGAGAGGCAGGGATTCGAACCCTGGGTACCCTTGCGGATACTCCGGTTTTCAAGACCGGTGCAATCGACCGCTCTGCCACCTCTCCGGCTGTGGGTTGTTGCTGGCTGAGATTCTGTGGGATCGGTTGAAAATGTCAACTGCTGGTGGCGAAGGTTGTTTGGCGAACGGCACCCTCGTGAGTGTGAGCGTTGCGAATGCTGGCAAAGCATCGCTGGTTGGCACACCTCACATTGGTCATGGGTGACGCGAATCGGCAGCCAGCCAGGGATTACTCGGATTGAAGGGCTTCGCTGGCATCCTGGGGCAGGTGCAGGACGGCACCCAGTTTCATGTCATCGGGGTCTTTGAGCATTTCGCGGTTCAGATCGACAATCTGAGTCCAGCGAGAGGAGCGGCCCAAATGGTGTTCTGCGATGTCGCTAAGTGTGTCCCCCTCGCCGATGCGGTACATCGGTTGACCATCGGCGTCGACGAAAAAGCCGGGCTTGACCGGGGCTGCCGGTTCGACGAGTGTGGATTGGTAGGCAGCTCCGAAGATCAATCG
>JANOKO010001205.1:0-1263 GCA_031419335.1 Planctomycetota bacterium | reverse complement strand
GCCAAGATGCAATACATGTCGAGCGGCCGCCTGAAGATGCCGGTCCTGCTCCGCGGCTGCATCGGCATCGGTCACTCCGCAGCCACTCACCATTCCGGCAGCTACTACGGGATGTATGCCCAGGTGCCGGGTTTGTGCGTGGTGGTGCCGTCGTCGGCCTATGATGCGAAGGGGTTGCTCAAGAGGGCCTTGCGGTGCAGCGACCCGGTGCTGTTTCTGGAGCATCGCGAGATCCTCCAGACCAAGAGCCCAGTCCCGACCGAGGACTACGAGATCGAGTTCGGCCAGGCCCGCGTGGTTCGCCCCGGTCGTGACGTGACAGTGGTCGCTCTCGCTCGCATGGTGCATCTCACGCTTTCGGTCTGTGACGAACTGGAGAAGTCGGGCATCTCGGTCGAGGTCGTTGACCCGCGCACGGTGGTTCCGCTCGATGTCGAGACGATCCTGGCTTCGGTCAAGAAGACCGGTCGGCTGTTGGTGGTCGACGAGCCGCCAGCCTCGTGCGGGTTCGCCGCCGAGATCGCGGCTCAAGTCGCCTCGCACGGCTTCAATGACCTCGACGCCCCGATCCGCCGACTCACCGGAGCCTTCACGCCGACGCCGTATAGCCCCTCGCTCGAAGCGGTCGTCGTCCCCGATGCCAAGGCCATCGCCTCAGCTGTGCGTCAACTGGTGGAGGAATAAGCATGGCCAGCGAAGTGCGATTGCCGAGACTGGGTTGGTCGATGGAGGAGGGCAAGTTCGTCGGTTGGCTGAAGGCCGATGGCGAGCGGGTCGCGGCGGGTACACCGCTGTTTGAACTGGAGGGCGAGAAGGCTCTGCAGGAGGTGGAGTCGCTCGATGCGGGGGTGTTGCGGATCTGTCCGCACGGGCCGAAAGAGGGTGACGTGGTGCAGGTCGGGGCGCTGCTGGCGTATCTCGTGGGTGAGGGGGAAGCGGTTCCGTTTGAAACGGCAGGGGCGAGTCCGGCGGCGACGAGCGCAAGCGCTGCCTTGGCATCGATGGAATCACCACCTGCCTCTCCATCAGTACGACGCATGGCCCGCGAGGTCGGTGTCTCGTTGCAGAGTGTCTCCGGGTCTGGCCCTGGAGGACGGATCATGGCGAGTGATGTCACAGGGGGCGAAAGCGGCGGCGGGTGGCAGGGTCAGGAGGCTTTGCGCATGGCCCTGTCGAGTGCGTTGCCAGCTGCGAGGTCCGGGCCTTCCGCAAAGCCTTCAGACCCGGCCAGCCGCCGCCCCCCCGAGAAAGAACGTCCTTTTT